>JBJTGD010000104.1:0-6910 GCA_046093735.1 Acidimicrobiia bacterium
ATTCCTGACTTTTCCGATCGGGATTTGCGGGATACCCTCCGTTCCGTGAGTCATCCCCTCTTCCCGGCCATGCTCGAGCTGACCGACCGTCCGGTGCTGGTGGTCGGCGCCGGGGCCGTGGCCCTGCGCAAGACGGGTCAGTTGCTGGCGTGCGGCGCCCGGGTCACTGTGGTGGCACCCGAGGTGCACCCCGGATTCGCCGAACTACCGGTGACCGTCGAACGCCGGGCCTTCGCTCCCGGCGACACCACCGGGTACCGACTGGTGCTCACCGCCACTGGCGATCGCGCGGTCGACCAGGCCGTGTTCGACGAGGCCGAGGCCGCCGGACTGTGGGTCAACTCGGCCGACGATCCGGCGCGCTGTTCCTTCATCCTCCCCGCCGTCCTCCGGCAGGGTCCGATCACCGTGTCGGTGTCCACCGCCGGCGTGTCACCGGCACTGGCCTCGTGGCTGCGGGCCGAACTGGGCGCGCTCATCGGACCCGACTTCGCCGATCTCGCCGCCGATCTCGCCGCCGAGCGCGCCGCCATCCGAGCCACGGGCGCCAGCACCGAGGACATCGACTGGCGCCCCATCATCGAGGAGAAGTTGCGGGAGCGCGCCATCTCGCCACTGGCGCCGCGCGACGGAGCGCCGTCATGACGGTGCATCTCGTCGGCGCCGGACCCGGCGACCCGGAACTGCTCACCGTGCGCGCCGCGCGACTTCTGGCCATCGCCGATGTGGTGGTGCACGACGCGCTGGCCGATGCGTCGATCATCGAACTGGCCCGCGCCGACGCCGAACGCATCGACGTCGGCAAGCGACCGGGGCGACCGACGCCCCAGGAGACGATCAACGCGCTGCTCGTCCATCTCGGACGGCAGGGGCTCGAGGTCGTGCGCCTCAAAGGTGGCGATCCGTTCGTGTTCGGTCGCGGCGGCGAGGAGGCGATCGCCCTCGAGGAGGCCGGCATCCCCTACACGGTGGTGCCGGGCATCTCGTCGGCCATCGCCGCTCCGGCCGCGGCCGGCATCCCTGTGACCCATCGTGGCCTGTCGGCCTCGTTCACCGTCGTCACCGGCCATCGCGAGAAGGGCGGCTCCAGCGCCGTCGACTGGGAGGCGCTGGCCCGGGTGGGCGACACGATCGTGGTGCTCATGGGCGTGTCGGAACGAGCCCGCATCGCGGCACGGCTGATCGGCGGAGGACTGGCCCCCGACACCCCGGTGGCTGCAGTGCGTCACGGCACCCGCCCCGATCAGCACACGGTCCGCACGACCCTCGCCGATCTCGGTGACACGCCCATCGAATCACCGTCCACCATCGTCATCGGGCGTGTCGCCGCGCTGTCGCTCGACGCGCTGCGCACCGAACTGCACGGGGTGGTCGACCGATGAGGCGCTCGATCGACGACCAGCCCATCGGCACCGATCAACTGCCGCCCGGCGCCGAGGACGCCACCGCCCTGTCGTGGTCGGTGGCCGTCTGCGACGACTACGACGACGCCGAGCCCCGCGTCGTACTGACGGTTGAGGAACTCGGCCTCGCCGGCACCGGACTCGTCGCTCACCTCTCCCCCGACCACGCCCGCCGCCTGCGCACCGCATTGCACGACGCGCTGCGCGAGATCGGCCAACACACCGGGAACTGACATGACCATCACCCCCGCACCCATCCCCCGCGACCTCGATGCCGAGCAGCAACGCGACATCGAGCGTTTCGAGAAGGCCATCGCCCAGTACCTGGCCGGTGAGATCGCCGAGGACGTGTTCCGCGTCATGCGTCTCAACAACGGCATCTACGGCCAGCGTCAGGGCGGCACCAACCAGATGATCCGCATCAAGCTGCCGGCCGGGTCGATCACCCCCGAGCAGTTCGAGGTCATGGCCGACATCGCACAGATCCATTCGCGCGGCTGGGGCCACATCACCACCCGTCAGAACATCCAGTTCCACTTCGTCGAACTGCGCGAGATCCCCGAGGTGCTGCGTCGCATCGCTGCGGTCGGACTCACCAGTCGCGAGGCGTGTGGCGACACCGTGCGCAACGTCATGGCCTGCCACCTGGCCGGCGCCTGCCCGCACGAGCGACTGGACGTCACCCCGTGGGCCGAAGCCACGTTCCGGCACTTCGTGCGCAATCCTCTCGGCCAGCGTCTGCCGCGCAAGTTCAAGGTGAACTTCTCCGGCTGCGCCACCGACTGCGGCCAGGCCATGTTCAACGACGTCGGCGTGATCGCCGCCACCCGCACCGCCGAGGACGGCACGGTCGAGCAGGGCTTCCGCGTGTTCCTGGCCGGCGGACTCGGGGCCACGCCCCATCCGGCCCTCGCCCTCGAGGACTTCACCACCCGCGAGCAACTGCTGCCCACCATCGAAGCGGTGCTGCGCGTGTTCGATCAGACCGGCAACCGCGACAACAAGTTGCGCGCCCGTCTCAAGTGGGTGGTCGACGAACTGGGCATCGACGAACTGCGCCGCCGAGTCCAGCAACTCCGCCACACGCTGCCGGCTTCGTCGACATGGCCGGGGGGCATCCCGCCCGAGGTGACCGAGGTCGGCGACGCGCCAGCGGGCATGGCCACCGACGGCGAGGTGTCGGTGATCGGACAGGGCGTGCCCGTGCAGTTGCTGTCGAACGACCCCTACACCCGCTGGGTGCAGGCCAGCGTCGTGCGCGGCACCGCCAACGGGAAGGTCTCGGCCATCGCCTACGCCGGACTGGGCGACATCACCGCCGCACAGTTCCGGTCCCTGGCCGACATCCAACGCGAGTTCGCCGCCGACGTGCGTCTGTCCAACCGGCAGAACGTCGTGTTCCGCGAACTCAACGACGAGCAGTTGCCGGCGTTGTACGCCCGGCTGGAAGCGATCGGTATGGCCCGCCCGGGCGCGGAATTGGCTCGCGACGTCGTGTCCTGCCCCGGTGCCGACACCTGCAACATCGCCGTCACCCAGTCACGCGGCCTCGCCCGTGAGATCGGCGAACGCCTCGAGGAACAGGGTCTGGCGGAGGTCGGTGGCGTCCGCATCAACATCTCGGGCTGCACCAACAGTTGCGGCCAGCACCACGCGTCCGACATCGGACTGTTCGGCGCCGAGCGCCGGGCCCATGGCCGGTCCCTGCCCGGTTACCAGTTGTTGGTGGGTGGCCACATCGGCGAGGAGCAGATCGAGTACGGCCAGAAGGCGCTGCGTCTGCCGGCGCGCTCGGCCCCGGACGCCGTGGCCCGACTGGTCGAGGAGTTCGCCGCCCGACGCGAGGCCGGCGAGGACTTCACCAAGTGGCTGGAGCGGATCGGCGGCGCGTCGGCCGTGGCCACGATGCTCGAGCCCTACGGCGAGATCCCCGAGCCGGATCTGGGGCCCGAGTTCTACGTCGACTTCGACGAGACCGGCCCCTATGTGGCGTCGGTGGCCGAATCGGAGTGCGCGACATGAGCGAGACCCTGTCGACCCATGACGGGCTGCTCGATGCGGCCGAGGTGCGCGCCCTCAATCGCGAGTTCGAGACCGCGCCCCCCGGTCCGATCATCGAATGGGCGGCCGAGCGCTTCGGTACCCGCGCCGTGATCACCTCCAGCTTCGCCGATTCGGTCCTGGCCCATCTTGTGTGGACGAACGCGCCGACGCTCGAGGTGGTGCTCATCGACACGCACTACCTGTTCGCCGAGACGCTGTGGTTCGCTCGCCATGCGTCCGGACTTTTCGATGGGAACCTGCGCATCGTCGAGCCCACCACCGATACTCCGGGCGACGACCTGTGGTTGCGCGACACCGATGCCTGCTGCGCAGCGCGCAAGGTGGCGCCGCTGGAGGACCTCCTGACCACCCACGACGCGTGGATCACCGGGCTGCGTCGCGACGACCACACCAGTCGCGCCGGCGTGCCCATCGTGTCCAACGACCTGCTGCGCGGCGCAGTGAAGATCAATCCCATCGCCAACTGGGCCGAGGCCGACGTCGACGCCTACACGATCGAGCACTGCCTGCCCGTGCACCCCATGGTCGGGCGCGGCTACTCGTCCATCGGTTGCTGGCCATGCACCATGCCGCCTCGCCGCGACGGCGATGGCCGATCGGGACGCTGGGCCGGACAGGACAAGACCGAGTGCGGTCTGCACCTGCCCCCGCTCGAGGATCAGTCCGGCGGATTCGCCTGACGATCCGTGGCCAGCGCAGCGAGATCGTCGGGCACATCAGGATGATCGGGTGACACCGCCCGGGCCGGCAGGAAGGCGAAGGCGCTCAGCGCCGCCGCAGCGGTGACACCGGCCGTGACCAGCACGGCGGTGGAGAACCCGTGCATGAACGCACTTCGGGCAGCGTCCAACACGATGTCGCGCGCGCCCTCGGGCGCCTGAGCCGCCACTTCGGCGGCGGCCACCACCGACTGTCTCGCTGCGTCCAGTGCCGGTGCCGGAATGGGCAGACCGGACAGGAGCCGGAGGATCTCCGGCGCGTACAACGAAGAGAACACCGACCCGACCACCGCCACACCGAGGGTCCCGCCCAGTTCGCGCGTGGTGTCGTTGACCGCCGAGCCGACGCCCGCCTTCTCCCGGGGCAGCGATCCGAGGATGGCCTCGGTCGACGGCGCCAGGGTGAAGGTCAGGCCGCCACCGATGAGCACCATCTGGAACACCAATGGTCCCCAATACGGGGTGTCCGGCTGCACCGTCGAGACCCACACGAATCCGATCGTCATCGAGGTGAGTCCACAACCGACCACCAACTTCGTACCCACCCGCAGGGCCAGCCGGGCTGCGGTGGGCGCGGCGATGGCCGAGGCCACGGCGAACGGCAGCGTGTGCAGACCGGCCGACAGCGTCGAGTAGCCGCGCACCACCTGGAAGTACTGCGTCATGAGGAAGATGAAGCCGAACAGGCTGAAGAAGGCACAGGCCACGCCGACACTGGCGGCCGAGAACCGTGCGTTGCGGAACACGCGCACGTCGAGCATGGGGTTCTCGCGCCGCAGCTCCCACGCCACGAAGCCGACGATGAGCGCGGCGGCGGCCACGAAACCGAGCAGCGTGGTGGCTGACGTCCAGCCGTGCTTCGGCGCTTCGATCACGGTGTAGACGAGCAGGAGGATGGCGGCGATCGACAGCACCAGACCGTTGACGTCGAGTCGCCCGGCATCGGGATCCCGCGTCACCGGGATCAGCACCTGTCCGAGCAGCAGTGCCACGGCCACCACCGGCACGTTGACGAGGAACACCGAGCCCCACCAGAAATGCTCGAGCAGGAAGCCGCCACTGAGCGGACCGAGGGCCACGGCGAGGCCGGACACCGCCGACCACACACCGATGGCCTTGGCCCGCTCGGTCGGGTCGGTGAACACGTTGGTGAGGATGGCCAACGTGGCCGGGAACACCAGTGCGGCACCGACACCCATGGCGGCGCGGGCGGCGATGAGCTGTGGCGCCGAAGTGGTGAAGGCGGCGACCACCGAGGTGGCGGCGAACAACACCAGGCCGATCTGCAGCGCGCCCTTGCGGCCGTACCGATCACCGAACGAGCCGAAGGCCAGCAGCAAGCCGGCGAACACGAGGCTGTAGGCATCGACGATCCACTGCAACTGACTGGTGGAGGCCGACAGCTCGCGACTGAGCGTGGGCAGGGCCACGTTCACGATGGTGTTGTCCACCACCACCAGGAAAAGGCTCAGGCACAGCACGGGCAGGATCAGCCAGCGGCGGGGATGTCCTTGGGTCATGTGACGCTGTCTAGTGAGAGGACTTGACGCTGTCAAGCATCACGTCGGCTCTCCCTCTAGGCTCCGGTCATGCCCCCCGACCTGCGCACCACCGTCCTGCGATCGGCCGTCGATCACATCGCGGCCCACGGTCCCGACAGCCTGTCGATGCGCGAGGTGGCTCGGTCGGCCGGCGTGAGTCATCAGGCGCCGTACCACCACTTCACCGACCGGGCCGGCATCTTCGAGGCCATCGCCGGTGAGGGGTTCGCCCTCCTGGGTGTCGAACTGCTCGCCGCACTGGACGAGCCCGGCGCCGACCCCGCCACCGCGCTGCTCGAGGGCTATGTGTGCTTCGCCCTCGATAATCCGGGTCACTTCCGGGTCATGTTCCGGCCCGACCTGTGCCCCGAGTTCTCCGACCCCGAAGTGATCGACGCCGCCGACCGGACCTTCGGGGTGCTCGTCGACTTCGTGCGCGACTCGCTCGGCCCCGACGCGTCGGTCGATAAGATCCGGGCCCGGGCCACGGCCATGTGGGCGGTGGCCCACGGTCTGGCAACATTGCTCATCGACGGGCCGTTGGAGAAGCAACTGGGACAGGTGAGCGACCGACGCCGGTTCATCCGGGCCGTGGCCGCTCAGACGGGACTCACGACGAGGAGCGACTCATGACCATCGACACCAATCCGTACCTGCAGGGCAACTACGCGCCGGTCACCGAGGAGGTCACCGCCGTCGATCTCGAGGTCATCGGGGAGTTGCCGCCCGAGTTGGACGGCCGGTACCTGCGCAACGGACCCAACCCGATCGAGCCGGTCGACGAGGCCACACACCACTGGTTCCTGGGCGACGGGATGGTGCACGGCATCCGCCTGCGCGAGGGCCGGGCCGAGTGGTACCGCAACCGCTTCGTGGGGTCGTCCCATGTGAGCGCCGCGCGTGGTCGACCCGACATCGGCGGGCGCAACTGGAACGACTCACCCGGCGGGCCCAACACCAACGTGGGCACCTTCGCCGGCACCACGTGGGCCATGGTCGAGGCCGGTGGGTGTCCGGGTCGACCTCGCTGATCGGGTTGGGTCCGTTGCGCAGGTAGCGACCGTTCAGTTCGACGGGTAGTTCGCCGATCACGGGCAGATCGAACGCGGTCACCTCGCGTTCGACGGGTGCGTAGTTGCCGGTGAGGTATCGATTGGTCGCGGGTTCCCGGGTGGTGCTCACA
>JBJTGD010000105.1:0-2022 GCA_046093735.1 Acidimicrobiia bacterium
GTGGGTGCGGGCCCCGGTGCCGGACGAGGCGTGGCCCATCCCGAGCGACTCGGCGGTGGGTCGACGCGACGAGAATGATCCGCTGTGGGTCATGCTGACGGAGCTCCATCGACTCGACGCTCCCGATGGGGAGCGGTGACAGGAAGGCCACCACATGCGCGCAGTGAGATGTCGGGACGGACAGCCCTACGTGGCCGACGTGCCGCGACCCGAGGGCGAGGGTGTGGTGGTGCGCATCGCTTCGGCCGGCATCTGCGGGTCCGACCAGCACCTGTTGGGATTCGGTCTCCCGCTCACCTTCGGGCACGAGTTCGCCGGCCGACTGCCCGACGGCACGCCGGTGGCCGTCGAACCGATCACGCCGTGCGGCGAGTGCGCGCGGTGCCGTGACGGCGACGTGCAGTTGTGCGTGCGCGGTCCGGGCATGGTGTTCGGCGTGGGTCGTGATGGTGGGATGGCCGAGGAGTGCCTTGCGCCGGCATCGACCATCGTCCCGTTGCCGGCCGGTGTCGATCCGTCGTTCGGATGTCTCGTCGAGCCGATCGCCGTGGCCGTGCACGGTGTGCGACGAGCCGGCGTGCGCGGCACCGATCGGGTGGCGGTGATCGGGGGCGGGACGATCGGCCAGACGGCGTCGCTGGCCGCGCAGGCCACCGGCGCCTCCGTCGACCTGACCGCTCGCCACGACCGACAGCGCGAGGCCGCCACCCGACTGGGGGCCGGCGCGGTGGACGCCGACGGGTACGACGTGGTGATCGAAGCGGCGGGCACGGCATCGGCCCTGGCCGAGGCCGCCGAGCGGTGCCGACCGGGGGGCGTCATCCTCGGTCTGGGTTCCTATTGGGACGGCGCCGTGGAGATGCCGGGCATGGCCATGGCGTTCAAGGAACTGGTCTTCGTTCCTGCGCAGATGTACGGACGCAGCGGCCCGTCACGCGACGTCGACGTGGCCGCCACGCTCCTGGCCCAGCGTCCCGAGATCGCCGACGTGCTCATCACGCACCGGTTCCCGCTCGACGCCGCGGCCGAGGCCTTCGCCGTGGCTCGCGACCGGGCCGCCGGCGCCATCAAGGTCGTGCTCGAACCCTGAGTTCCGGTCGAACGCGGCTTCGCTGTCGACCGCGGCGTCTCAGTCGAACGACAACTCGTCGCGCAACGAGCGCTTGAACTCGGCGAACCCGGGAGTGCGGGCCAGCGTCACCACCGCGTCCCACAACTCGAGGGCCTTGGCGCCGCGGGGAATCGACGAGATCACCGGACCGAACAACGAGCACTCCCGATCGGCGCCCGGGTCGAAGGTGATGATGGGCGTGCCCACATCACGACCGGCGCGGGACAGCGCCAGTTCCGTCTCCTCGGCCAGCACCGCATCACGGGACGGGTCGTCGGCGGCTGCGGCCAACGACGGATCGAGTCCGGCGGCGGCCACGATCTCGGCGATGAGACCCTCGGGCAGCGGTGCGCCGCCGAACACGGCGAACGAGACACCCTCGTTGTGCAGGCGCGTGCCCGCAGCCGTGTAGAGCGCCGCCACTTCGTCGTTGCCGCCCGCCTCCCGGGCCCCGGCAGCCACCCTCAGCAACGAGGTGCCCAGCCGGTGCAGATCCGGATAGGCGGGCGGGAACTTCGAGTAGTCGGTGTCGGCGTTGAGGATGGACAGCGAGATGAAGCGCCATTCCACCTCCACCGGTCGCTGGGCGGCCACCTCGCACACCCACCGGCTGGTGATCCACGCGAACGGGCACACCGGATCGAAGAAGAACTCGAGGTCGGAGGTCATCCCCCGACGCTACCGGCGCTGCTCGGACCCGAGGGAGCCGGATCCGTGGGTCTGCTCCGCAACGTGCCCCACCGACGGGTCCCGTGGGGAGTGGGCCGCATCGGGACGGCGGGTCCACGAACCCGGCTACGGCAAGACGCCTGTTCGATCGCCTGGTGCTCGATGCCGGCGTGCCCCGCATCACCTTGCATGGCACCCGCCACACTTGGGCCACCCTGGCCCTGTTGGAAGGCATCCCGGCA
>JBJTGD010000106.1:0-2983 GCA_046093735.1 Acidimicrobiia bacterium
CAGGGGGCACGATGCTCACGTTCGACAAGTTCTTCATCGGCGGCGAATGGGTCGCCCCGGCCGGCAACGAGACCCTCAAAGTCCTGTCGCCGACCACCGAGGAGGTCATCGGGTCGGTACCGGTGGCCACCCCGGCCGACATGGACAGGGCCGTGGCCGCGGCCAAGGCCGCGTTCAACGGGCCATGGCGCGACTGGACGCCCGAGCAGCGGGCCGAGCTGCTCACCAAGATCGCCGATGGCATCAAGTCCCGGCAGGACGAACTCACCGGTCTCATCACCAACGAGGTCGGCGCGCCCTACTTCTTCTCCATGTTCGGTCAGGTGCTGTCGGCCGCCATGGTGTTCGACTCCTTCGCCGCCAACGCCCGCGCCTTCCCCTTCGAGGAGCAGCGAGCCGGGGCCATGGGTGGTCCGATCCTCGTGCGTCGCGAGCCGGTCGGTGTGTGCGCCGGCATCATCCCGTGGAACGTGCCGCTGTTCATCATCGCCCTGAAGGTGGCCCCGACCATCGCCTCGGGTTCGACCATCGTGCTCAAGCCGGCCCCCGAGACGCCGCTCGACGCCAACGTGTTCGCCGAGATCCTCGTCGAGGCCGGTGTGCCCGCCGGTGTGGTGAACATCGTGGCCGCCGACCGCGAGGTGGGCGAGCACCTGGTGCGTCACCCCGACATCGACAAGGTGTCGTTCACCGGCTCGACCGCTGCGGGTCGCAAGATCGGCGCCATCTGCGGTGAGCAGCTCAAGCGCTGCACCCTGGAGCTCGGTGGCAAGTCGGCCGCCATCATCTGCGAGGACGCCGACCTCGAGGCCGCCATCCCGGCCATCATCCAGGGCGGCCTCATGAACAACGGTCAGGCCTGTGTGGCCCTGACCCGCGTGCTCGCCCCGGCCAGCCGCTATGACGAGATCAAGGGCGTGCTGGCCACCGCCGTCGCGTCCCAGATCGCCGGCGACCCGACCAATCCGGAGAACATGACCGGACCGCTCATCGCCGAGCGTCAGCGCGAGCGCGTCGAGGGCTACATCGCCAAGGGCAAGGCCGAGGGTGCCACCGTCGTCACCGGCGGTGATCGTCCCGACATGGCCTCGGGTCACTTCGTGTCGCCGACGCTGTTCGCCGACGTCACCAACGACATGACGATCGCCCGCGAGGAGATCTTCGGCCCGGTGCTGTCGCTCATCAAGTACGACACCCTCGAGGACGCCATCGCCATGGCCAACGACAACGACTACGGCCTGGCCGGCGCCTGCTACACCGCCGATCTGGCCAAGGGCCTCGACGTCGCCCGTCGGGTGCGCACCGGCACCTTCGGCGTGAACACGGCGCAGGGCATGGACTTCAACGGCCCGTTCGGCGGGTTCAAGAGCTCGGGCATCGGCCGTGAGCTCGGCCCGGAGGGCATCGCCTCGTTCTGCGAGTACAAGACCATCTCGCTGCCCGGCGGGTCCGAGGTGCCGATGGGCGCGTGACCCACCCGGGTCACGAACGGCAGGACGGACTGCACCGAGGGGCCGGCCGGCAGGTCGGCCCCTCGTCGCGTCCCGCCTCAGGCGTCGAGCAGCAGTTGCGCCACGCGGCGGCGATGCCAGGCGGCGTCGCCGTAGGAGTTCGACAACGACCATGCCCGCTTCATCCAGAAGTGCAGGTCGTGCTCGGTCGTGTAGCCGATGGCGCCGTGGGTCTGGAGCGCCTTGCGGGCGGCCACCTCGGCCGCGTCGCTGGCGAAGCACTTCCCCATCGACACCTCACGCGGCATGGTGGCCACGTCGTGGGCGATGGCGTAACCGGCGTTCCACACCGTGGGCCGGGCGAAGGTCACGGCCAACTCGGCGTCGGCCAGATGGTGCTTGACCGCCTGGAAGCTGCCGATCGGCACACCGAACTGCTTGCGGTCGACGACATAGGCCACGGTCATGGCGATCATCTGCTCGGCCAGTCCGATGAGCACCGCCGACGTGGCCGCCGCACCCCGGTCGAAGGCGCGATTGGCGGCGTTCCACCCGTCCTCGCCCGAGGCGATGAGTTCGACGTCACCACCCGAGAGATCGACGTCGATGGTGAACAGTCGGCGAGCGCCGTCGACCGAGGCCTGGGCCACACGCCGAACCGACGCGCCGGGTACTGCGTAGAGCGAGTCGTCGCGCTGCACGATCACCAGATCGGCGATGTGGGCGTCGACCACGAAGGGTTGGCCGTCGAGGGCCACCGTGGCGATGACCGAGCCGTCGGCGATCCCGGGAAGCCAGCGTTCGGCCACCGCGCTCGGGGCGGCCTCGGCCAACAGCGGCGCGACCACGGCCACCGTCTCGAGGAGCGGCGCCGGGTAGGCGACCCGACCGGCCTCGGTGAGGATGGGCAGGAGGTCGACGAAGTCCATGCCCAGACCGCCATGGACCTCGGGCACCGTCAGTCCGATCACACCCATCTCGGCCAGGGCGGCCCACGTCGACGGGTCGCGACCGACCTCGTCCTCCCACGCCCAGCGCACCTTGTCGGGGGTGCATTCCTTGGCGAACAGTTCGGCGACGGCGTCGCGGAACAGCAGTTGGTCTTCGGTGAAGGCGAAGTGCACGGCGGCCTACTTCCGGGGCAGGCCGAGCACGCGCTCGGCGACGACGTTGCGTTGGATCTCGTTGGTGCCGGCGTAGATGGGGCCCGACAGCGAGAACTCGAAGCCCTTCATCCACGCGCCGCCGTCGACGGCGGCCGGGGCCTCGTCGACCAGTTCGGCCGACGGACCGCACAGGCGCAGCGCGGTCTCGTGCAGACGCACGTCCAGCTCCGACCAGAAGATCTTGGTGAGACTGGATCGGGCACCCTGCCCGATGCCGTTCACCAGTCCGGTGACGTCGGCGAGGGTGGCCAACCGGTAGGCCTCGGCCTCCATCCACGACTGGGCCACGTCGTCGCGCACCGCGGCGATGCGTTCGGGATGATCGCCGGTCGACGCCTGTCGCCGGTAGAGGTCGATGAGCCGATC
>JBJTGD010000107.1:0-2437 GCA_046093735.1 Acidimicrobiia bacterium
CTCTTGTGCTGCATCGACCTCACTCCCACCGTCACCGGGGAGTTCCGGTGAGTCACCTCGTGAACCGCGGTGATCGACGGGGCACTCGGCGGTGAGGGTCGAGCGATGAGGTCGGGGCATGAACACGACACCTACTTGCGACGTACTGGTCACGCCCAAACCCTGGGACCTCCCCTGCGAAGTGCGCCCCGATCTGCACACCGTCTCGCGCAGCGGCCGACCGACCATCTCGGGGCGAATCCCGGTCGCCCACGCTCTGTACACCGAATGGTTCGCCATGTGCACCAACCGGCGCGTGCTGCGCACGGTGAACACGTGGGGGCTCCCCGGGCTCTCCATCGGACATCTGGACGAACTGCTGGTGCGCTCGGGGCTCGACGGCTCGGCCGAGGACGACGACGCCGACCAGTACCTCGCCCACATCCAGCGCCGTGCCGCCTCCGACGAACTGGCGGCGCGCGTCATGTTGCAGCGTTTGCTTCCGGCGATGCTCAAGATGGCGAACAAGCGCGGACCCATCGTCGACAACGGCACGGTCGGTGCCTTCGAAATCATCGTGTCGGCGGCGTGGGTGGTGATCCGGCGCTACCCCATCGACCGACGACCAGTGCACGTGGCCGGCAACCTGGTGCGCGACATCGAATACGCCGCGTTCGTGCGCGACAAGCGGTTGAAGAGTTCGACGGAGGAAACCGTCGTCGGCGACCTCGCACTCGACTTGGCCGCCGCCCAACACGATCGCGATCACGCCAGCGTCGATCCGGTCGCGGCCGAGGGAGAGTTGGAGGCATTGCTGTCCGATCTCTCCCGACTCGGGCTGTCGAGCGGTGACTTGTGCATGTTGCGCTCGGTGATGAACGACGTCAACTCGGCCGAGATCGGCGACGCTCTGGGCATCAACGCCCGCTCCGCGCGCAACCGGCGGGCCTCCGCGTTGAAGCGGGCCCGCGAGATCCTGACGGTCAGCGTCGAAGACGCAGGCTGTTCGTGACCACGAAGACGCTCGACAGCGCCATGGCCAGTCCGGCGAGCACCGGATTCATGAGTCCGGCCACCGCCAACGGCAATGCCGCCACGTTGTAGGCGAACGCCCAGAACAAGTTGGCGCGGATGATGCCCAACGTGCGACGGCTCAGCGCCAGCGCACGCGGCACCTTGGCCAGATCGCCGTCGACGATGGTGAGATCACCGGCTTCCATGGCGGCGTCGGTGCCGGTACCCATGGCCACACCCAGGTCGGCCGCCACCAAGGCGGCCGCGTCGTTCACGCCGTCGCCCACCATCGCCACCGTCGCACCGGCGGCCTGCAGTTGGTGCACGATGCTCAACTTGTCGGCGGGCAACACGGCCGCGCGGGTGTCGTTCACGTCGATGCCCACATTGGTGGCCACATGACGCACCGGGCCGTCGGCGTCTCCCGACACGATCATCGGTCGCACGCCCAGCGCGCGAAGTTCGGTCACGATCGCCGACGCCGTGGGCTTCACCCGGTCGCTCACCCGCAGGCGGGCCACCACCACGCCGTCGACCACGGCCTCGACCACGGTGTCGCCGGAATCGTCGGCTCGCGCGGCACGACCGACCGAGACGCGTCGACCGTCGACCACCGCCGACACGCCGACGCCCGGAGTGTTGACGAAGTCCTCCAGCGAGAGCGCGGCCACCACGCCACGATCGCGCAGACCGTCGACCACCGCGCGGGCGATCGGATGCTCGCTGTTGGACTCCAGGGCCAGCACCGCGCCGAGGTGACCGGCTTCGAGCTCGTCGACGCTGTGCAAGGTCATGGTGCCGGTGGTGAGAGTGCCCGTTTTGTCGAACACGATGGTGTCCACGGCCCGCGTGGCCTCGAGCACGTGGGCCCCCTTGATGATGATGCCCTCGCGTGCGGCGCGACCGGTGCCCACCAGCAACGCGACGGGCGTGGCCAGACCGAGAGCGCACGGACACGCGATGACCAACACGGCCACCGCGGCCTCGAACGATCGCCGCGCGTCGCCGGTGACGACGAGCCAGCCGACGAGTGTGGCCATCGACAATGCGATCACCACCGGCACGAACACCGAACTCACCTTGTCGGCCAGTCGTTGAACGGGCGCCTTGCCGTCTTGGGCTCGTTCGACCAAGCGGGCCATCTGCGCCAACACCGTGTCGCGGCCGATGCGGGTGGCCCGCACCACCAGTCGACCGTTGGTGTTGAGCGTTCCGCCGGTGACCGCGTCACCCGGACGATGGTCGACCGGAACACTCTCGCCGGTGATCATGCTGGCGTCGATCGCGCTGACACCGTCGACCACCACGCCGTCAGTGGCCACCGTCTCGCCCGGTCGCACCACGAACGGCTCCCCCACGCCGAGAGCACCGACGGGGATCTCGGTTTCCACGCCGTCACGCCACAACGTCTCCGACTTGGCGCCCAGATCGAGCAGGGCCCGCA
>JBJTGD010000108.1:0-6540 GCA_046093735.1 Acidimicrobiia bacterium
GCTGCGCTGCGACCGACCTCATTGGTCTGCACCGAACGGGTGCGCATGGTGGCCACGAGTTCCTCGCGGTGGTTCGTCACGATCTCGTCGATGGCGTCGGCCAGTTCCTCGTCGGACGCGTCGGCGCCGTCGAAGATCGCCGCCAGTGGCGTGTCGGGGTGCCGCAACGTGAGGTCGTGGACCGACGCATGGAACAGCACCGGCACACGGCCCCGACGAGAGTTCGGCGCGGCCGCCTCGTCGACGAATCGCAGGCGTTCCGGTGAGGCCGCCATGAGTCGGGCCACTCGCTCGTACGCCGGCGAATAGTCGCGGAAATCACGGTCGGCGAGGAACGTGAACAGGGTGGAGAGTTCGGCGATGCGGTCCTCATCGTCCACCCCGGGGAGGGTACCGGTCGCCGGTCGACGGAATTCGCAGCATCATGGAGAAATGAGCGATCACGCCGGCGTCCTCGTGCGTCGGGGACTCCGTCGCCGCTGCCCGGTGTGCGGAGGCGGGCGGCTGTTCCGAGCCTGGGTGCGGATGGTGCCGGCCTGTCCCGGTTGCGGGCTGGTCTTCGCCCGCATCCCGGGTCACTGGTTGGGGTCGTGGTTCCTCAACGTGTGCGTCGTCCAGGCCGCGGTGCTCGGGGCGCTCACCATCGGGGTCGGCGTCACGTGGCCCGACCCGCCCATACCGACGATCGCCGCCATCACCGCGCTGGCTGCGGTGCTCACCCCGTTGGCCTTCTTCCCGGTGTCGCGCACTCTGTGGACGGCGATCCATCTGATCATGCGCCCCCTCGACTTCGATGACGGCGTGGCTCCGGGATTCGTCCTCGCCGCCGATGCCGAGGCCCTCGAGCACGAGCGACGGATCCGCGCCGCCGAGGGCGCAGCGTCGACCGAGGGCTCAGCGGGGACCGACGACGGCGGGGACGATCTCGACGGTCCAGCGCACGACGACGGGCGGAGCCGGTGAGGTGGCCACGATCTGCGATGCGCTGAAGGCCACGGTGGTGGTCCCCTCGGAGCGCCCGGCGATCGACACCACCTGCACGAGCGGAGGCACGGGCGGTGGCCCCGGGGGTTCGGCCGGCGGTGCCGAGGTGGTGGTCGAGCCCCGGCCCGGGGCGAGCGTCGTCGACACAGATGGCGCAGGCGGTGTGGTGGTCGTCGTCACCGTGGCCGCACCGGCCCGTTGGACCTCGTCGTCACTGAACTGCGAACCCAATGCCACGAGTCGGGACGTGTCGAACGGTTGCACCGTCCACCGCCAGCCCTCGCCCGGATCGGCGGGGAGGACAACGGCGAACCGGTGGCCGACCTCCACCACGATCGGCACGTTCGGGTCGGTGGCCACCACCACGTCATCGGGCACCGTCGTGGGCGGGGCGGTGGTGTTCGACGAGGAACCGCCGCCCCCGCACGCAGCCACGACGATCGAGATGACGAGCCCGACACCACCGAGCCCGACGCGCCCGATGGGTCCGAGCGGTCGGCGCCGGTCGAGGAGGCGTCGGGGGCCTCGGGCGCGTTCGTCCGGCGGTGACATCTGCGGGAGCCTAGGCAGTCGGCCGTGCGGGGATCGGCCGGGGCGCCACTAGGGTCGGCGAGCGTGAACTTCGATGAATCTCCCGAAGAGTCGACGCTGCGCACCGAGATCCGCAGCTTCCTCGACGCCAACGCCACGCTGAAGACGGGCACCGAGGCCGACTGGTCCCGGGGCCCGGCCGACGACACCGAGGAGGCCGCCCGCGCCTACATGGAGCGATGCCGTGCCTGGCAGAAGGTGTTGTTCGACAATGGGTGGGCCGGCATCACCTGGCCCACCGAATTCGGTGGGCGCGGTGATTCGGCGGCGGTGGCCGTGATCTTCGGCCAAGAGGCGTCGCGTTACGACGTCACCAACGGCTTCATCGGTGCGGTGCAGTCGCTGGTCGGACCGCCGATCATGCGTCACGGCACACCCGAACAGCAGGCACGGTTCCTCCCGGGCCTGCTCGACGGAAGCGTCAACTGGTGTCAGTTGTTCTCCGAGCCCGGAGCGGGTTCGGACCTCGCTGCGCTGTCGACCCGCGCCGTGCGTGACGGCGATGCGTTCATCGTGAACGGTCAGAAGGTGTGGAACACGCAGGCCCAGTTCGCTGACTGGGGCATCCTCGTCGCCCGTTCCGATCCTGATGCGCCGAAGCACAAGGGCGTGACGTTCTTCCTGCTCGACATGCACACCCCCGGCGTGGAGGTCCGTCCGCTGGTGCAGGCCACGGGTCAGGCGCACTTCAACGAGGTGTTCTTCAACGACGTCGTCATCCCGGTGGAGAACGTCGTCGGTGGCGTGAACGAGGGGTGGGCCGTCACGCGCACGGTGCTGAGCAGCGAGGCGGGAATGATCGGCTCGGGTGCCGGGGGCTCGAACGGGTTCCGTGGTGTGCTCGACCTCGCCCGCCGCTTCGATCGCACCGCCGATCCCGTGATCCGACAGGGCCTGGCCGACGCCTACGCCCGCGAACGCATGCTGCAACTTCTCGGCCTGCGGATGCAGTCGTTCATCCTCAACGGTCGGGGCAACCCGCCCGATCCGTCGGTGATGAAGAACTACATGGTCGCCGCCGCCGAACGCCGCTACGACCTGGCGCTGGAGATCGAGGGAGCCGACGGGATGCTCGACAAGGTCGACGCGCCGCAGAAGGGCTTCTGGCAGACCAACCACATGGGTCAGTTCGGTTCTCGCATCGGTGGCGGCACCACCGAGGTGCACCGCAACATGATCGCCGAGCGGGCGTTGGGGTTGCCCCGCGACATCCAGCCCGACAAGGACCTGCCGTGGAAGGACATCCTCAAGGCGTGAGGCCGACCTTCAGTCGAGCTTGAGGACCCGCTTGGCGTTCTCGCGCAGGAACTTCGGCCACACCTCGGGCTTGAACGGCACCTCGGCCATGTCGGTGAAGATGCGGTCGTAGGAGAGTCCGGCGGGGAAGTACCCGGCGTACATCACCTTGTCGGCGCCACGCGAGTTCGCGTAGTCGATGATCGCCTTCGGGTAGTGCTTCGGAGCGAAGGCCGATGTGGAGTAGTAGAGGTTCGGCCACTTCAACATGAGCTTCATGGCCAATTCCGTCCAGGGTTCGGCACCGTGACGCATCACGAAGGTGAGATCGGGGAAGTCGTACATCACCTGATCGACCAGTTCGACGTGTTGGGGAGCGAACGGGACGCGTGGCCCGGGGATGCCCACGCAGCAGAACAGCGGGAGGTCGAGTTCGCAGGCCAGCGCGTAGAACGGATACATCTTCGGATCGTCGATGGGGGTGCGGTACCCGGCCGGGAACGTGCTGATCGCCTTGAGACCGACTTCGGCGTGCACCCGACGGATCCGTTCGATCGCCGGCATCACGTCGGTGGGGTCGAACTCCAGACAGGTGATGAACCGCTGCGGGTGGTCCGCCAGTGCACGCAGACAGTCGGGGTTGTCGGGGTTGTACCCGAGCATGGAGGTCTCGATATTGATGCGATCGAGTTTGTCTACCAGCAGGTCCAGGGTGTCGAGACCCTCGTCGGTGTCGGGCGGGACGTGCTGGTACTTGTACTGGGCGGGGAAGCGGAAGTCCTTGGACTCTTGGTCGCGCAGGTGCGGCGCGAGGAACTTGTACATCTCCTTGCGGTTCCGGCTCGGCATGCCGACGAAGGTCTCGATGATGGGGATGTCGGTGGGGTAGGCCATGTCGCTCCTCGGGTCGGGAGCGAATCTACGGCACCGTGGTCCGGCCCTCGTCCCGCACGGCCAGCACCCAGGCGGTGAGTTCGAGTTCGGCGGCGCGCCGTCGCATCGGGATGGCCAGTACCGGGTCCACGCCGATGGCCACCTCGCGCAGGAAGGCGGCTCGGGCCCGGACGATCCCTTCACCGTTGGACGGAGTGGTCTCCAGCAGGGTCATGGTGGCTCCTTTTCGGGGCACGTCGCGCCCTCTCGGTACCTGTCGGCACATCCGGCTCGAGTGTGAGCAGTTCGAGTCAGGTCGACGGGACGGAGCCCTCGGCCTCACGCGATCCGTACCGATGACGGAAGGCCAGATGGGCCACCAATCCGGCGGGCAGGGGCAACCAGTAGGACACGATCCGGTAGGCGAGGGTGGCCAGCAGGGCCTCGTCCCCCGGGATCCCGGCCAGGGTGAGCATGGCCACCAGCCCCGCTTCCACGAAACCCACCCCACCGGGAGTGATGGGGATCATCGACAGCACGGCGGCCACGGCGTAGGCCAACAGCACCAGACTGAGGCGCGGGCGCGAGCCCGTGGCCTCCAGGGCGGCCACCAGGGCGACGTAGTCGAACAACCAGTTCCCCACGGCCACCAGCAGTGCCGTGCGCCACCGGGCGCCGAGGCTGGCCACCATCTCGTCGCGTTGAAGGGTGATCCCGGCTGCCGTGGGGCCTCCGACGCGGTGCCGTCGCCGTTGCACCCACCCGCCGACCCGTTCGATGGCCGTGCCCAGCAGCCGGATCGGTCGGTCGAACCGCACCAGCGAGAACGAGGCGGCGAACAGCAGCACGAACAGCAACGCCCCGCCCCATGCCACGTGGCTCATGCCCGCCGGGATCGGCGCCCCCACGATGGAGAGCGTCAGCGCCACCAGCGGAAGGCACAGCAGCACACCGTTGGAGATGATCGACGTGGCGGCGAGGGCCGCCCCCGCTGCGCCCCGGTCGATCCCGGACACCGAGAGCATCCGGTAGCCCACACCGGCACCGATGGCCGCCCCGCCCGGGACGACCTTGGCGATGGCGTTGGAGGTCAATTGCGCAGTGGCGGCGACGAACAGCGAGACCTTCGGTAGAGCCACCCGTGTGAGCTCCCACGCGCAGGCGTAGGACGCCGCCTCGGCCAGCACCATGGCCGCGAACCAGGCGATCGAGATCTCCCGCAGTCGCGGGACCTCGTCCCACATGTCCAGCAGTCGCGGCGCCAGGCCGTAGAGCGCGAAGGCGGTGACGGCGAGGAAGCCGACCCGCAGCGCGATGCGGGTCGCACCGACGCGCGGCGTCGACGCGTCGGCGACCGGTTGGTTCAGGCGACCGCGCCCTTGTCGCGCAACGCCGCGAGGCGGGCGTCGTCGTAGCCGAGGACCTCGCGCAGGATCTCGTCGCTGTGCTGACCCGGCGTCGGCGCCTTGCGGGGGATCGGCAACTCGCCACCCACGATCTTCACCGGATTGGGGAGCATGTCGGCCCCGAGTTGCGATGCCGGGATCCAGCCCATGCGGTCCTTGAACTGCGGATCGTCCTGGAGGTTCGCCGCCGTGTTGACCGGCGCCAACGGCGTGTTCCACTCGCCACCGAACGCCATCCACTCGTCGGAGGTTCGGGACTTGAAGATGGTCGTCAACTCCGCCAGGAGTTCGCGGTTGTTGCGGGCATGATCGGCGTACTTCGAACCCGGGTACTTCTCGAACAGGTCCATGCGTCCGACGCCCTCGCAGAAGTTCTTCCAGAACTCCTGCTCGGATGCCATGAACAGGATGTGTCCGTCGGACGTGGCGTACATCTGGTAGCGCACGCCCTCACGCATGCCGGCCGTGCCGGGGGCGCGCCGCTCGAAGTTGTCGGCCGCGTTGCCGGTCACTTCCGACTGGGGGCGCTCGTAGGCCTTGAACGACTCGGACCGGTACCAGTCGAAGGCGGCGGCCGCGTCGGACTGGGCCACTTCCATGAACACGCCCTCGCCGGTGGCTCGGGCATGGATGATGCCGGCCAGGATCCCCAGTGCACCGAACACCGGCCCGGCGTTGATGCCGATGGAGATGTGGGGCGGGATGTAGCAGTAACCATCGTCGTCGTAGGCGGGCTCGATGATGCCGGCCCACGTGTCATAGGCGATGCCGTGGCTCGGCAGGTTCTGGTACGGACCGGTCATGCCGTACCCGCTGATGGTCATGAACACGATCTTCGGGTTGATCTGCTTGAGATCCTCGAAGCCGAGTCCACGACGGGCCAGCGCTCCCGGCCGCATGGCCTCCACCACCACATCGGCATCGGCCACCAAGTCCTTGAACGTCTGCTGACCCTCGGGGGTGCGGATGTCGAGCACGATGCTGCGTTTGCCCCGGTTGGCGTGCAGGAACAGCAGTGAGGTGCCCTCGACGATCGGCCACGTCATCTGGCGGCCGTAGTCACCGCCCGGTGCCTCGATCTTGATCACGTCGGCGCCCATCTCGGCGAGGTTGGTGGTGATCGCCGCAGGTCCGAGCATCGATGCCTCGATGATGCGGACCCCGGCCAGGGGAGCGATGGTCGTCATGGGCACAATCTGTCACGTCGGCGGCCGGCCCGTCGCACCGGACGGTGGGTGAGGGCGCGGCCCCCCTCCGACATGGGGCAGACTGAGCGGACCTGTTCGAACCTGCGTCCGGAGACGGACGAACCGCTGGGGGTCAGTGATGCGCATAGTCGTCGACTTCGATCTGTGTGAGAGCAACGCCGTCTGCATGGGCATCGCCCCCGAGATCTTCGAGGTCCGCGACGACGACTTCCTCTACGTCCTCGACGAGAACCCGCCCGAGT
>JBJTGD010000109.1:0-2628 GCA_046093735.1 Acidimicrobiia bacterium
GGCACCCGACTCGCCCAACAGGGTCACGGTGCGTGAACCGATCACGGCCCGCAACTCGTCGAGGCCGACCGTCGCGAGGAGCGGCAGCGGCCCTGAGCGCACCGCCGACCCACGAGTGGTCAGGTGTCGATGGCGCGCACGGCGTCGACGATCTCGTCGACCGGCCGGAAGGTCAGTCCGGCCGCCGCCCGATGGGCCCAGCGGACGATTCCCTGACCGTCGACCACGACGATCGAACGTCGGTAGAAGCCGATCGGACCGAGGATCCCGTAGGCCCGTCCCACCGTCTTGTCGGTGTCGGCCAGGAGCGGGAAGGCGAATCCGTCATTGCGACGGGCGAAGGCGGCATGGGCATCGACCGACTGCGGACTGATGGCATAGACCCGGGCACCGATGGCGGAGAAGGCGCCGATGTCGTCGGTGTAGGAGCGCAACTGAGCCGTGCACACGGCGGAGTTGTCAGCGGGGTAGAAGACCAACACCACCGGCGCGCCACGACATTCCGACAAGGAGTAGGAACGACGGACTGCACCGTCACCATCCACGCCGTCCAGTGAGAAACCGGGTGCCACATCGCCGGCGCCGATCACGGCGGCACGGTACTACAGCGCACTGCGTCGTCCGGACGGCGACCCTGCGGATCGACATGACTAGATTCAGTCAGGTCACTCACCCGAGACGAGTCCGAATGGCGCGCTGTCCCCACTGTGGAGCACGACGAGCGATCAGGGACGGTCGCTGCCGGAAGTGCGGCGCCGAGGTCGCCACCGTCGCCCGGTCCGCACCCGTCACGTCCCCTCGGTCACGCAACGAGATCGTGAGGTCGATGCTCGACCCCGAAGGAGTGGGACTCGAGATCGGACCGCTGAACCAACCGTTCATGCCCAAGCGCGAGGGATTCCGGGTCCAGATCGTCGACCTCGTCGGCACCGAGGAACTGCGCGACCTTTACCGCTCGCACGGAGTGGACGTCGCCACCATCGAACCGGTCGACCATGTGGTGGGTGATCGAACATTGTCCGAGGCCCTGGGCGATCTCGGCCCCGTGGACTGGATCGTCGCCGGCCACGTGCTCGAGCACATCCCCGACCCGGTGACGTTCCTCCGCACCATCGAATCGATCCTCACCCCCACCGGCCGACTCGTCATGGCGCTCCCGGACAAGCGCTACTGCGTCGACCACTACGGCGAACTGACCACCGCCGGTCACCTGGTGGACGCCCATCTCCAGCAACGGACCACGCCGACCCCGGGCCAGATCGTCGACCACATGGCGCGCTCGGCGAGCGTCGATGGCTCGATCTCGTGGGGAAAGGGCGCCCCGGGAGTTCCGATCCCGTTGTTCGACCGAGACCTGATCCGCACAAACTACGAAGCAGCTCTCGGCGGAGAGACCTTCGGGGGATCGATACACCTGTGGCGCTTCACCCCCGAGAGCTTCCGTCTCCTCATCGAGGACCTCGGGGTCCTCGGTCTGACCCGGCTCACCATCATCGAAGAACTCGACACGCTCGGCGCGGAGTTCTTCGTCTCGCTGGGAATCCCGGACTCGACACCCGCCCAGGGCGACCGTCGGGTGCTGCTCGAGCGATCGAGGACCTCACACGCCCTCTGACTCCGAATGCGTCGACGGGCTCGCCGACGAACGACGTCTCAGCCCAGTGTCTGCAGGATCTCGTCGGGAATGTCGAAGTTGGAGTACACGTCCTGCACGTCGTCGTAGTCCTCGAGCGCATCGACGACTCGCAGTACCGCCTTCGCCGCGTCGGCCGAGTCGAGCAGCACCATGGTCGATGACACCATCGTCGTGTCGGCCGACTCCACGGCGATGCCCGCCGACTCGAGCGCCGCTCGCACATCGGGCAGGTCGGTCGGCGCGCACATCAGACGCCACGTGTCACCTTCATCGACGAGATCCTCGAGTCCGGCATCGAGGGCGGCGAGCATCACGTCGTCCTCCTCGACCGCACGCGAGATGATCACCACGCCCTTGCGTTCGAACTGCCACGACACCGCCCCCGGTTCGGCGATCGAACCCCCGGTCTTCTTGAGGGTCGAGCGGATGTCGCTGCCCGAGCGGTTGCGGTTGTCGGTGAGCACGTCGATGAGGATGGCGACACCATTGGGCGCATAGCCCTCGTAGGTGATCTGTTCGTAGGTCACGCCCTCGAGTTCACCGGTTCCGCGCTTGATGGCCCGCTCGATGGTGTCGAGCGGCACCGAGTTGTCTCGGGCCTTCTGGAACATCGTGCGCAGGGTCGGATTGGTCTCGGGGTCGCCGCCGCCCTCACGGGCCGCCACCTCGACCTGGCGGATCAACTTGGCGAAGAGCTTGCCGCGAGCCTTGTCGGCCGCCCCCTTCTTGTGCTTGATCGTCGCCCACTTGGAATGTCCGGACATCAATATCCCTCTCATCTCTTCGTCACGCGTGCGTCGTCCATCCGACGCACTGCGACAGGAACAACTCGTGGACCCGCAGATCGGGCCCCAGCTCCGGGTGGAAGGAGGTGACGAGAACCGTCCCCTGCCGACAGGCGACGGGTCGACCGTCGTCGACGCTGGCCAGCACCTCGACACCTTCGCCCACGCGCTCGACGACCGGTGCCCGGATGAACACGGCATGCACCG
>JBJTGD010000110.1:0-4097 GCA_046093735.1 Acidimicrobiia bacterium
GTCGTGGCCGAGGAGTGGGAGCGACTGGGGTCGGCCGCATGATCCGTCTTCTCGTGGCCGTGGCCATCTCCCTCGTGGTGTCGCTGTTCGGCACGTGGGTGCTCATCGGATGGCTGGAGCGTCGCCGGATCGGCCAACCGATCCGCGAGGACGGACCGCAGGGTCATCACACGAAGGCGGGCACTCCGACGATGGGCGGGGTGGCGATCGTGGGCGCCGCAGCGGTGGCGTGCTTCGTCAGCGATCTCAGCGGCGCCGACTACCCCCGACGGGGACTCCTGTGCATGTCGGCCATCGTGCTGGCCGGAGGAGTCGGACTGTTGGACGATTCGATCAAGGTCTTCCGCGAACGCAACCTCGGACTGTCGAAACGGGCCAAGACGTTCGGACTCCTGTTCGTCGCTCTGGCCTTCGCCGTGTCGATGCTGGTGTTCACCAATGTGAAGACGACGCTCTCGCTCACCCGATTCGACTTCCCCGGCATCGACATCGGCGGCGTTGGCTGGGTGCTCCTCGCCATCGTCATCTTCTACGCCACCACCAACGCGGTGAACCTCACCGACGGTCTCGACGGATTGGCCGCCGGCGCGTCGATCTTCGCCTTCGCCGCCTATACCGCCATCGCCTTCTGGGGTTTTCGCCACACCTCGATCTACAGCGACGAGTCCTTCCTGGACACCGCAGTGGTGGCGGCGGCCATGGGTGCTGCGGTGGCGGGCTTCCTGTGGTGGAACGCCGCGCCGGCGCGGATCTTCATGGGTGACACCGGTTCGCTGGCCATCGGTGCCGGCCTGGCTGCCCTCGCTCTCAGCACCAACACCATCCTCCTGCTCCCGCTCATCGGAGGCCTGTTCGTGCTGGAGACGGTGTCGGTGATCCTCCAGGTCGGGAGCTTCCGCCTGTTCGGGCGTCGGGTGCTCCGCATGGCGCCCCTGCACCACCATTTCGAGTTGGCGGGTTGGCCCGAGACAACGGTGATCATCCGCCTGTGGATCGTGGCGGGTCTGTTCGTGGCCCTAGCTCTCGGTATCTACTACGCCGACTTCGTGCGGATCCCCGGAGTCATCGACTGATGGATTTCTCCCGCGCCCTCGTCGCCGGTCTCGGTGTCGCCGGAGGAGCGGTGGCCCGGTGCCTGCTCCACCACGGCGTCGATGTGGTGGTCATCGACGATTCGGTGGACGATCGGGTGCGCGGTCGTGCGGCGTCGATCGGTGTCGAGTTCGTCGATGCATCGACTCCGGCTGCGCTCGACTCGCTCCTCGACGACGTCGACGTCGTGTTCCCCTCGCCGGGCCTGCCCGAGGACCACGCGGTCACGGTGGCGGCTCGAGCCCGCGGCATCCGCGTGCTGAGCGAGTTCGATCTGGCCCGGTTGCTCGACCGGCGCCCGATCGTGGCCATCACCGGAACCGACGGCAAGACCACGGTGACCACACTGGTCACGCAGATGCTGGAGGCCTCCGGTGTGCGGGCGATCGCCTGCGGGAACACCGAGACCCCCTTGGTGGAGGCCATCGCCGATCCGCGCTGGCAGGTCATGGTGGTGGAGGCGTCGTCGTTCCGGCTGGCCAGCACCGAGCGTTTCGAACCGGCGGTAGCGGTGTGGTTGAACTTCGCTCCCGATCATCTCGATGCTCACCTGTCGCTGACGTCCTACGAGGCGGCCAAGGCGCGCATCTGGCGCGACATGGATGCGGCGAGTGGCGTCGCCGTGGCCAACATCGCCGATCCGGTGGTGATGGCCAATGTCGATCCACGACTGTCCACGATCACCTTCGGTCCCGAGGGCTCGGGCGCCGATGCCACGGTGCGAGATGGTCGACTCGTCCTGCCCGACGGCACACCGCTGGTGGCCGTGGCCGAGATGGGGCGGTCGTTCCCCCATGACATCGACAACGCGCTCGCCGCTGCGGTGGCGGCGCGACTGATCGGGGCCGAGCCCGAGGCCATCGGCGCCGTGCTGCGCACGTTCACGGGTCTGGCCCATCGCATCTCGCTGGTGGCCGAGCGCAACGGGATCCGCTGGTACGACGACTCGAAGGCCACCACGCCGCACGCCGTGCTCTCGGCGGTGAAAGCGTTCGACTCGGTCGTCCTGGTGGCCGGGGGTCGCAACAAGGGTCTCGATCTCTCCGTGCTGGCCACGGCCGTCCCGCCGATCAGGGCGGTGGTGGCCATCGGTGAGGCCTCGGCCGAGGTGGCCCACGCCTTCGCCGGGCACTGTCCGGTGACGCAGGTCGAGACCGGACTCGACGATGCCGCACGTCGGGCGCTGGATGTGGCCCGATCCGGTGATGCCGTGGTGCTGTCACCCGGGTGCACCTCCTTCGACTGGTTCGAGTCCTACGCGCAGCGCGGCGACGAGTTCGCCCGGGCCGTCACGCAGTTGCTCGAGGAATCGGAGAGTCGCCGATGAGTGCGACGGTCGTCGATCGCGACGGCTCGTCGCCACGGGCTCGGCGCCTGGCGTCCGGACCACCGACCGCCGAGTCGCGCGCCATCTGGGCGTTGGTGCTGTTCGCCAATGTCTTCGGACTGGTGATGATCCTGTCGGCGTCCTCGGTCACCTCGTTGCAGTCGACCGGGTCGCCCTGGGGTCAGTTCTCGCGCCAGGTCCTGTGGTTCCTGATGGGCTTCGTCGCCATGTTCGTGCTCAGTCGCTATCCCTACCAGCGGCTGGGTCGATGGGTCGGACTGGCGCTGCTGGTCTCGGGTGGGCTGATGTTCCTCGCGCTCCTTCCCGGTTTCGGCGTGAACGTCAATGGCGCATCGCGTTGGATCAATCTCCCCGCCGACATGCGCTTCCAGCCCTCGGAGTTCGCCAAGCTCGCCATGGTCCTCTACGCCGCCGATCTGCTGGCCCGGCGGGCGACTCATGTCCGCGAGTGGCGGGTGTCCATCCGGCCGGTGATGGTCGTGTTCGGCGGCTTCGCCGCGTTGCTCATGCTGCAGCCCAATCTCGGCACGACCATTGTCCTCGCCGCCATCGTGCTGGTCATGCTCCTCGTCGGCGGGGTTGCCCTGCGCCCGCTCGGCGTCGTCACGGCGGCGATGGCTTCGGGTGCGGTGTGGTTCGCCCTGCGCGAGGGCTATCGCAGTCGCCGCATCACGGCCTTCCTCGACCCCTGGGCCGATCCCCTCAACACCGGTCACCAGACCATCCAGAGTCAGGTGGCGTTCGCCAACGGTGGGGTGTTCGGCGCAGGGATCGGTCGAGGTCGGGCGCAATGGGGATTCCTCCCCGAGGCCCACACCGACTTCATTTACTCGATCATCGGTGAGGAGATGGGGCTGGTGGGCTCGGTGGCGGTGATCGCACTGGTGGTGGCCATCGCCGTGCTCGGCGTCCGCATCGCGCTGCGAGCTCCCGACCGCATGGGGATGCTGCTGGCGGTGGGGATCACGACGTGGATCGTCGTGCAGTCGTTCATCAACATCGGCGCCTGCGTCGGGGCGCTGCCCATCACCGGAGTCCCCCTCCCGTTCATCTCCGCCGGGGGATCGTCGATGGTGGTGACCATGGCCGGTGCCGGGATCCTCGCCAACGTCGCCCGTCGGGGTCGTCGATGAGCCGACGGACGGCGAGCGGCACCTACGTGCTCCTCGCCGGCGGAGGCACGGCCGGCCATGTACTGCCCGGACTGGCCGTGGCCCAGGCCCTCGAGGCCCGGGGGCACGATCCGTCGTCCATCCGGTTCGTCGGGAGCGAACGCGGACTCGAACGGTCCTTGGTGCCCCACGCCGGGTTCGACGTCACGTTGCTTCCCGGTCGGGGCATCCAGCGTCGCCTCACGCTGGCCAACGTCCCGGCGATCTGGGGATTGCTGCAGGCGATCGTGATGGGGATCGGACTGGTCCGTCGGCTGCGACCGTCGGTGGTCGTCGTCCTCGGCGGCTACGCCAGCGTGGCCTGCACGGTCGGTGCCGTGCTGTGGCGCGTGCCGATCGTGGTGCTCGAACAGAACGCGCGCGCCGGCGCGGCCAATCGACTGGCGGGACGCTTCGCCAAGGTGTGCGCCGTCCCGTTCCCCGAGACCGACCTGCCCAACGCAGTGGTGACCGGTAATCCCGTGCGTCCCGAGGTGCTGGCGGTC
>JBJTGD010000111.1:0-2149 GCA_046093735.1 Acidimicrobiia bacterium
GATGAACTCACGTCGTTGGCCCGTCAACGTCCCGACCTCGTCGCCGGGCTCGTGTACCTCGATTCCGCCCTCGATCGCTCCGATCCGGCGATGAGGACGTTCGACGAGTGTCGAAGCCTCGTGCCACCCATCCAGCAACTCATCGACCTCTCGGCCGACATCGTCGAGGTCGACGGACAGGTGGGACTGATCGACATGGACGCCGCGGCCCGAGTCAGGGCCGCGCAACTCGGGGTCCCGACACCGACCGCCGAGGTGCTGCGTCGGTTCTACCTCGGACCACGAGGTGTGGTGCTCGACGTCGAACCGCTGGTCGCGATCACCGCCGTGGATGCGGGCACCAAGGCCTTCACCCCCGACTATCGCGGCATCACCGTGCCGGTGACCGCGCTGTACGGCGACGACGCCGATCCGGCGGTCGCCTTCCCGATGGTGGCCGGGGCCAGCGACGCGGTGAAGGCGAGCCTGGCCGACTGTGCTCGTCGCATCGCCGCGGCCAAGCGCATCGCCGGCTCCGACCGGGTGCGGGCCCAGGTGCCCGGCGCCGTGGTCGAGATCGTGCCCGGTGGACCGCACTACTTCTTCCTTCAGCAACCCGACCTGGTGGTGGACCGGATCCTGGCCACGGCACAGCGCGCCGGGTGGTGAACCCGGTCGCGCATCGCGGTCATCGATCGGCGATGCTGCGGCCATGAGCATCAACCTCGTCCTGCTGGCGTTGGCCACGACCACCTCGCCGTTGTTCGTGCTCGCCGCAGTCGTGATGATGTCGTCCAGCGGTCGGGTGCGCGACGCGTGGGCGGCGGTGGCCGGGTGGATGGTGTCGATCGGGGCGGCCTGTGCCGTGGTCATGCTCATCGGCGGATTCGCCGCCGGTGGGGCTCGCCGTGCCACGCCGTGGTGGATGGGGGCGATCGACCTGGCACTCGGTCTCGTGCTCGTGATGCTCGCGGTGCGCGAGTGGCGGCGATCCCGTCACGATCCGGCCCAGCACCTGCCCAAGTGGTACTCGAGGGTCGGGTCGATGTCGATCGTCGCCGCCTTCGGCGTCGGGCTCTTCCTCCCCGCCAACGTGCTGGGCTACGCCGCCGGCAACGAGATCGCCCAGCAGCACATGACCGGCGTCGGTCGTTGGCTGGCCCTCGGCGCCTACATCCTCATCGGCTCGTTGCTGGAGGCTGGGCCGGTGCTGTGGTTCACGCTGCGCCCGGCGTCGCGCCAACGTCTGCTGCCCCGCTGGAACACGTGGCTCACCGCGCACTGGCAGGAGGTGCTCGCCGTGCTGTTCACGGTGATCGCCGCCTTCCTGCTGATCAAGGGCGGGATCGCGCTGGCCAGATCGCGCTGATCAGTCGGCGGTGGTCTTGACGCCTCAGTCGGCGATGACGATGTTCTCGATGCCGATCGCCGGCTCGGGATAGCGCAACTCGAGTCGTTCGAGGGCCTCGATCAGGATCTGCGACACCACCAGATTGCGGTACCACTTGCGGTCGGAGGGCACGATCCACCACGGCGCATGGTCGGTGGCCGTCTCGGCGATGGCCTCCTGGTAGGCCACGGTGTAGGCGTCCCAGTGTCGGCGCTCGGCGATGTCCCCGTGCTCGAACTTCCAGTGCTTGGCCGGGTTGTCGAGGCGTTCCTGCAGTCGGGCCCGCTGTTCGTCCTTGGAGATGTGCAGGAAGATCTTGACGATCGTCGTGCCCTCGTCGGCCAGCATGCGTTCGAACTCGCGGATGTGGTGGAACCGCTTGCGCCACCGGTCGGCCGGTACGAGGTCGTTCACCCGCACCACCACCACGTCCTCGTAATGGCTGCGGTTGAAGATCACCATCCGGCCGTTGCGCGGCGTGTGCTCGTGCACGCGCCACAGATAGTCATGGGCCAGTTCGACATCGTTGGGACGCTTGAAGTCGCGCACCTTCACGCCGATCGGATTGACCGCACGGAAGACGTGCTTGATCGTGCCGTCCTTGCCCGAGGTGTCCATGCCCTGGAGCACCACGAGGAACTTGTGCTCTCCCTGGGCGTAGAGCATCTGTTGCCGGTCGGCGAGGCGCTCGTTGAGGACGGCCAGCGCCGCCTCGCGAGCCTGCTTGTCCCCGGCGAACCCACCCTTGGAGTCGGTCGGCCAATCGGCGAGATGCACCTT
>JBJTGD010000112.1:0-2522 GCA_046093735.1 Acidimicrobiia bacterium
CTCGAGATCACCGACGCCATCCAGTGGCTCATCGACAACGGTCATCGCGTGCGGCACGAGGTGCTCGAAGGATGGTGGAAGGACACGGGCAAGCTCGAACCACTGTTGGAGGGGAATCGGTTGGTGCTCGACATGCTCGAGTCGTCCTCGCAGGGCACGGTCGACGACACCTCCGTGCTCGACGGCATGGTGGTCCTCGAGGAGGGCGCCGAGGTTCGCAACTCGATCCTGCGTGGACCCGTCATCATCGGCGCCGGCACCCGGATCGTCGACAGCACCATCGGTCCCTACGCGTCGATCTACTTCGAGTGCGAGATCGTCGACAGCTCGATCGAGAACTCGGTGATCCTCGAACAGTCACGGATCACCGGCATCCGCAGTCTCGCCGATTCGCTGGTGGGCAAGCAGGTGGAGGTGCGGCGTTCGTCACGTCGCCCCCATGCCAACCAGTTGATGATCGGCGATCATTCGGTGGTGGAGATCGACTGAACCCGTAGCAGGGGCGCGGTCCCCGGCGGGGGACCGACTCCTAGGATAGTTGTCCCTCGATCCCACTGAGGCATCCCATGGACGGATCATTCGCCCGATCCGACAACCGACTGACGAGCGACCCGCTGCGCCCGTGGCGTCTCGTGCGAGCCCCGATCGGTCTGCTCGTGGCGATCGGGATGCTGCTCGGTGTGGCGGCCACGGCCCTGGCATCGGCCTCCGCTTCTCCGGCCGGTGCGGTCATCACCGGCATCGATGTGGCGAGCCACCAGCACCCACGAGGTGCGGCCATCGACTGGGTGCAGGTGGCCGGCGCCGGTCACCGCTTCGCCTATGTCAAGGCCACAGAGGGCACGACCTACACCAATCCGTGGTTCGTCTCCGACTACGCCGCGGTCGGCGCCGTGGGGCTCTACCGCGGCGCGTACCACTACGCCCGACCGGCCCTGCCCCTCTCGACGGCCGAAGCCCAGGCGCGCTACTTCGTCTCGGTGGCCGGAAGTGCCACCGGCCCGATGGATCTCCCGCTGGAACTCGACCTCGAGGAGACCGGGGGACTCGGTCAGGCCGACCTGGCCGAATGGGCCCGTCGGTTCCTGGCCGAGGTCACCCGTCTCACCGGCAAGCGACCCCTCGTCTACACGGGTCGATGGTTCTGGCAGGGATACATCGGCGGCTACGGCGACGACATCGGACAGAACTACCGACTGTGGACCGCCGATTACCGATGTCAACGCTTCGACGGGACCTTGTGGTGCGATCCCACCACCGACACCTACAACCCGCCGATCTACGGCGGTTGGGGGCAATGGACCTTCTGGCAGAACTACAGCGTCGGCGCCGTGCCCGGCATCGTGGGCAACGTCGACATGAACCGGTTCTGCTGTGACACCGGTTCGCTGGCGGCACTCGCCGGTGGCGGCGGCGGTGCCGGTTCACCGTTCGGTTCGTTCGACACGGCACAGATGGTGGGTACCGGCGCGGTCACCGTGACGGGATGGGCGATCGATCCGGACACCCGAGCACCGATCGACGTGCACGTCTACGTCGATGCCTATGGGTCGATCACCACGGCCGATGTGCTCCGACCGGATGTCGCCGCTGCCTATCCGGGATTCGGCGACGCCCGCGGATTCATCACCACCGTGCCCGTGCCCCTCGGGGCCAAGCAAGTGTGCGCCTATGGCATCAACACGGCGTCCGGTGTGAACCGACTGCTCGGTTGTCGACCGCTCGGCGGCGATCCATTCGGTGCGATCGACGTCGCCGCGGTCGACGGTCCGGGACGCATCGCCGTGTCGGGTTGGGCCATCGATCCCAACGACCCGACCCCCACTCGCATCACGCTCCGTTCCGGCTCGGTCGAGTCGGTGGTCACCGCCGATCTGGTGCGCACCGACCTCGTGGGATTCGGTCAGGGTCCGGCCCACGGATGGTCGACCATCCTGAGCTTGCCGACCGGCGGCGCGCAAAAGGTGTGCGTCGATGCGCAGACCGCCATCGGTCCGGGGAGCACGGTCGCGCTCGGCTGTCGCATGGTGAGACTGCCGAGTGGCGATCCCGTCGGTCACCTCGACATCGTCGCCGCCGGGCCGGGTGTGGTCACCATCGGAGGCTGGGCGTTCGATCCCGACACGTCCGCGCCCATCGACGTCCACGTGTACGTCGATGGTGCCGCAACGGCGCTGCGGGCGGACGGGAACCGGTCCGACATCGGCGCAGCCTTCCCGGGCTACGGACCGGCACACGGCTTCGGCACCACGATCGCCGCACCCCCCGGAGTCCGCAACGTGTGTGTGTACGGCATCGATGTGGGCGTCGGTGTCAACTCTCTCATCGGATGTCGACAGGTGAATGTCCCGGCGGTGGTCAGTCGGGCACCGGTAGGGGTCATCGATGCCCTCACCTCGGTCGGCGGGGGCGCGGTGATGGGCGGATGGGCGTTCGATCCCGATAGACCTGCGTCGCTGGACATGCTGTTCGTCGTCGACGGACGGTGGGTCCTGGGCGTAGCCGATGTGCCGAGAGCAGAC
>JBJTGD010000113.1:0-12667 GCA_046093735.1 Acidimicrobiia bacterium
ACGTTGGGGAGGATGTCGCGCACGATGATGCGGATGTTGCTCGCGCCCATCGACCGGGCGGCGGTGACGAACTCGCGTTGGGAGAAGACCAGGGTGTTGGCGCGCACGAGACGGGCGATGGGAGCGATGGCCACGACGCCCACAGCGATGGAGACCGTCAACTCGGTCTTCGAGTTCGAGAAGGTCACGATGGCCATGGCCAGCAGCAGTGCCGGGAACGACAACAGCACGTCCATCAGCGTCATGAGCACCGCTTCGTAGCCTCGTCGCAGGTACCCGGCGATGAGTCCGATCGGTCCGCCGATGGCCAGGCCCAGCACGATGGAGGCGAAGCCCACCAAGAGGGATGGGCGCGCCCCCCAGATCACCCGACTGAAGATGTCTCGTCCCAGCGCATCGGTGCCGAACCAGAACTGCCCGTTGGGGGCCAACTTCGGTCGACCCACCACCTTGGAGGGATCCTTGATGGGGAGCCACGGGGCGAGGATGGCCAGCAGCACAACGAACATGAAGAAGCCGGCGGCGATCCAGAAGGCAGTGCCCAGCTGTCGCTTGGCCACCTCGTCGGCGGAGTGACCGGGTTGGACGTCGGCGGCGACGGCGATGTTGTGGGCATCGCCGTGGGCCACGGCGGACACCTCGGTGGCGAGGTCGCCGCTGCCGGCGAACCCCGAGTCGCGCCGGACGGCGCCGGGGGCCTCAGGCGATTGCTCGGGCATGTCGGATCCTCGGGTCGAGAGCGGCGTAGAGCAGGTCAACGATGAAGTTGATCATCACGTAGAAGATGGCGATGAGCAGGACGGCGCCCTGCACAGCGATGTAGTCCTGCCCCTGGATGGCGGCGTAGGTGTAGCCACCGAGTCCGTTGAGTCCGAAGATCACCTCGAGGATGATCGTGCCTCCGATCAGTCGGCCGAAGTTGAGACCGATGATGGTGATGAGTGAGAACGTCGACGGCTTGAACGCATGACCGAGCAGTACCCGACGGGGCGGCATGCCCTTGGCCCGGGCCATCGCGATGTAGTCCTCCTGCAGCGTGGCGATGAGATCGGTGCGCAACAGACGCATGTACACGGCCATCTCGGCCACGGCGAGACACACCGCCGGGATGAGCAGGGAGAAGAAGTTGGCCGGGAGCGAACCGATGAACTGCGGAATGGACGAGATGAGATCGGTCACGAAAGTGATGGGATTGGCGAAGGGGTTGGTGATGTCGAGCGGTGTCACCGGCGTATAGCCCGACGCGTTCCCGATGTTCAGCGTCACCGGGAAGATCCAGATCAACAACATCGCCATCACGAAGTTCGGAACGGCCAGCAACATGAACAACGTGGCGCTGGACCCGCGGTCGAGCGCTCCTCCGGCCCGTCGAGCGGCGGCGAAGGCCAGGGGAACGGCGATGATCAGAGCGATGAACTGTGAATAGAGCAACAGCGACAGCGTGACCGGCATTCGTTCGCCCAAGGCGTCGGTCACCGGCTGCGCGTTGCGAGCCGAACTGCCGAGGTCACCGGTCACGGCGCCGCCCAGCCACCGCACGTAGCGAACGGGTAGTGGATCGTCGAGGTTCAACTCGGCGCGCTTCTGCGCCACGCACTCCTCGGTCCCACCTCCGGCGCAGAGGCGTTCGGCGGTGTCGCCGGGGAGCAACTCGAGCATCAGGTACGAGAAGAAGGTCACCAGCAGGAGCACGACCACCAGTTGGGCGAGCTTGCGGACGAAGAATCTCATCGGAGGCCTCGGGCTCGGCACGGTGGGCGGGTCATCGGTGCGTCCCACGCAACTGTGACGCCGGACACAAGCGGCAAACTAGCAGCCGCAGGCTCAGGGCATGTCCAGCGGTCATGGCCACCAGCCTCGCCCGGCCAGCACATCGCGCAGGGTCGGTGGTCGATCGGTCATGATGCCGTCCACCCCGAGATCGAGCAGTCGTTCCATCTCGGTGGCCTCGTCGATGGTCCACACGTGGACGTCGAGACCCGACCGATGGCAGCGAGAGACGAAGCGTCGGTCGACGATCGTGACGCCCCGGGTGGACACGGGCACCTGCACGCAGTCGGCCCGACCGGGACGGATGGGGATGCCGAGGCTGGCCAGGCGCAGAGCGGCGATCTGCCGGGGACCCATGGAGGTGCACAGTCGCTCACCGAAGCGCGAGCGCAGTCGTTCGAGCCGCCGGTCGGAGAACGAGCCGATGCACACCCGGTCTAGCGTGCCGGTGCGTTCGAGGAGGTCGGCGAGCGGTTCGACGACCTCGTCGTGCTTGGGATCGATGTTTACCCGCAGGTCCGGCCAGGTGGTGAGGAGCTCGTCGAGCCGGGGGATCGGTGCCCGTCCGTCGATGCGGGCCCCGGCCACCTCGGCCCAGGGCAGGTCGGCAATGGCCCCGGTCCCATCGGTCACCCGGTCCAGATGGTCGTCATGGAAGGCGATGACCACGCCGTCGGCCGTGACATGGGCGTCGGTCTCGACCCACCGGTACCCCAACGACACGGCGGCGGCGAAGGCCTCCATGGAATTCTCGGGCCAGTCCCCGGCCCCGCCCCGGTGGGCGAAGCCGATGGGACCGTCGTGCTCGAGGAACGGGTGTCGGGACCGGAGCACGACGAGAACGTATCGTGCCCCTGCGACCGGGTGTGGAGTGCCTCCCGGTACCCTCACGGCGGTGGGATCGTTCGACCACTTCGCCCTCCTGATGTCGACCGAGGAGTCGTCCATCGCCGTGGAGGAGGCCGCACTGGTGCTGTCCTCGGTCTTCCGGACGGGTCTGGATGTTGATCACTGGCTCGGTCGACTCGACGATCTCGCGGCCGGCTGTGGCAGTGATCTGGAGTCGGTCACCCGGCGATTGTTCGGTGAACTCGGGTTCGAAGGGAACCGTTGCGGGTACTACGACCCTCGCAATTCGTGGCTCGATCTGGTCATCGAGCGACGCACCGGCATTCCGATCACACTGTCCATCGTGCTCATGGCCGTCGGCCGTCGGGTGGGCCTCGACATCGTCGGCGTGGGGATGCCGTCGCACTTCCTCGCCCTCGATCGCGGGAGCGGGACGTTCGTCGACGGCTTCGACGGCGGAGCCCTCCTCGATCGTTCAGGCGTGGACCGCCTCTTCACCAGCCTGCACGAGGGCATCGCCCTCGACGATGCGATGCTCGCCCCGGCGGGCACCCGGACGATCGTGCGGCGGATGCTCAACAACCTCGTGCACATCGCCATGCTCGAGCGAGACCCCGAGTTGCGCGTCACCGCCACCAAGTTGCGCTCGTTGCTGCCCGATGCCACCACCTCCGATCGCCTCGAATTGGCCGGTGCCTACATGGCGCAGGGTGAGGTCGTTCGGGCCGCCGATGTCCTCGATGCCGCCGCCGCCGAGGCGCCGGACCATGAGCATGACGCCATCGTGCGCTATGCCTCCGAGGTGCGCGCCCGGCTCAACTGAGCCGGCAAAGGACACGGGCCCGCGCACCGGGCCGGGTAGCGTCGGGCCATGTCCCGCCGCACGAAGATCATCGCCACCATCGGCCCCGCCTCCGATGACCCTCGTGTACTAAAAGGGTTGATGCAGGCGGGAATGGACATCGCCCGGATCAACCTGTCCCATGAGTCGCTGGACCTGGCCCTCGATCGCTACCGGCGCATCCGGGCGGTGGCGGCCGACGTCGGGCGTCCGGTGGGCGTTCTGGTCGACCTCCCCGGACCCAAGGTGCGTCTGGGTCGTCTGCCCGGCGACGGGATCCGGCTGGTCGAAGCGCAGGAGCTCTCCTTGCGACCCGGCGACGGCGACAGCACCGCCGACACGCTCATGGTCGACTACGAGGACCTGCTCTCCGATGTCCGTGAGGGCGACAGTCTCGTGTTCGGCGACGGTGCCGTGCAGGTGCGAGTGGTCGGCCACACCCGTGACGCGCTCAGGGTCAGTGTCCTGCATGGCGGCCACCTCACCGGGCGACCGGGTATCCACGTTCCCTCGGACCGTCTCCGCATCCCCACACCCACACCGGAGGACTTCCGCTTCCTCGACGCCTTCGTCGAGGTCGGCGTGGACATGGTGGCGCTCTCCTTCGTCCGGTCGGCCCACGATGTCCGTCGGATCGGTGTCGAGCCTGCGCCGCGCGGCCCGATGGTGGTGGCCAAGATCGAGACCAGAGCCGCCGTGGAGAACCTCGATTCCATCGTCGAGGTGGCCGACGCCGTGATGGTGGCTCGCGGTGATCTCGGATCCGAGTTCCCGATCGCCGAGCTGCCGCATCTCCAGAAGGAGATCATCCGGCGCTGCATCGCCATCGGTCGTCCGGTGATCACGGCCACGCAGATGCTGGAGTCGATGATCCATTCACCCATGCCCACGCGAGCCGAGGCCTCCGATGTGGCCAACGCCGTGTTCGACGGCACGTCGGCCGTGATGTTGTCGGCTGAGACGGCGATCGGGGTCGATCCCGAACACGTCGTGGACATGATGAGTCGCATCGCCGAGCGGGCCGACGACGAATTCGATTACGCCGGATGGCCCAACGTTCTCGCCGGCATGCGCCTGGCCGCCGGCGACGATGTCGAGTCGCGCATCACCACGGCCATCACCTCGGCCGCGCAACGCGCAGCGGCCGGCGTCGGTGCCCACGCCATCCTGTGCATCTCCCAGAGTGGATTCACGGTGCGATCGATCGCCCGGTTCCGTCCTCGATCCAAGATCCTCGGCTTCTCTTCCGACCCGCGCACGGTGGCGCAGTTGACGATGAGTTGGGGGACCATCCCGCACCTGCTCGACGTGCACGGATCGGCCGACGAGTTGACCGAACTGGCCATCGCCCGGGCCAAGGAGGCCGGAGAGATCGCCACCGGCGACGTGGTGACCGTCGTCGGAGGATCCGGATTCTCCAAGGGCCGGGTCACCGACACGGTGCGCATCGTCAAGGTCACGTGAGCCGTTCGTGACGGTGGATGACGCCGGCGCGGATCGGCCGGCGTTCACCGGAGCCGTCCTCACCGGCGGGTCCTCGCGTCGGTTCGGCTCGGACAAGGCACTGTTCCGGGTGGACGGCGTGGCCTTGGCCGAGCACGTGTGTCGCATGGTGCGAGCGGCCGGTGCCGGCGAGGTGCTGGCCGTGGGCGGTGACGGTCCGGCGCTGTCCGGACTCGGATGCTTCGATCGCCATCTTCGGGACCACTGGCCCGGCCAGGGTCCTCTGGGAGGGATCATCACGGCGCTCGAGGCGGCGAACTCGGAGGTCGCCGTCATTTTGGCCTGCGACACACCGGCGATGAGTGCGAGCGCACCTCGACGGCTCGTCGATGCCCTCGGCGAGGCCGATGTCGCCGTCGGTGTCGTCGACGGGCGCGACCAGCCGCTCACCGCGGCGTGGCGAGGCGACGTCGTCGGTCGTCTGCGCCTCGCCTTCGAGGCAGGGGAGAGGGCGCCTCGTCGGGTCATCGAGTCGCTCACGGTCGCGCGCGTCGAACTCGCCGACACCGATGTGGCCGACATCGATCGCCCCGAGGACCTCCACCGCTACAGTCGCCGTGCCGCAGGTACAGGTGGCCGAGCAGAACCGAGGAGTCACGAGTGAGCGAGGTTCCCGAGATCGACGTCGACGCCCTCGAGGTTCTGCTCGACTCCGGATGCGTGCTGGTCGACGTCCGGGAGGATGACGAATTCGCCGGAGGACACATTCCGGGGGCGCGTCATCTGCCTCTCGCCGAGGTACCCGATCGGCACGGCGAGATCCCCGCCACCGGGACGGTGTACGTGGTCTGCGCCATGGGTGGCCGCAGTGCGCGGGCCGTCGAATTCCTCCGGGCCAACGGCATCGACGCCGTGAACGTGGCCGGTGGGACGCAGGGGTGGATCGACAGCGGTCGCGAGGTGCACCGAGGGTCGGGGACTCCCTGAGCGATCCCGGCTTCCGGATCGTCGAGACCGACGAGGGACTGTCCGAGGTCATCGACGCGCTCTCGGAGCACGAGGCGTATGCCCTCGACACCGAATTCCATCGCGAGCGCACCTACTGGCCCCGTCCGGCTCTCGTGCAGTTGGCGTGGCCGGGATCGGTGGTGCTGGTCGATCCCCTGGCCGTCGACCTGGCTCCCTTCCGCGTCGTACTCGAAGGACCGCAGGTCGCTGTGCTCCACGCTGCCGACCAGGACCTCGAGATCCTCGAGCTGGTGTGCGGCGCCATCCCCCAGCGACTGTTCGACACCCAGATCGCCGCCGCGTTCCTCGGTCTGTCCAGCCCTTCGCTGGCCACACTCCTCGATCGGTTCGCCGGCGTGAAGGTGGCCAAGGGCGATCGGCTGACCGATTGGTTGCAGCGACCGCTGACCGATGGCCAACTCCAGTACGCCGCCAATGATGTGGCCCATCTCCTGGCGGCGCGTGACCGCATCATCGAGCGGCTCACGGCCCGAGGCCGGCTCGAATGGGCCCTCGACGAGTGTGAGCTGCATCGGATCCGCCCACGGGGAGCGCGCGATCCCGAGGAGGCATGGCGCCGGATCAAGGAGGTCCGAGCGCTGCGGGGTCGGGCCCGAGCGGTGGCGCAGTCGGTGGCGGCGTGGAGGGAACGGAGGGCCGCGGCCCTCGACCTTCCCGTGCGCTTCGTGCTGTCCGACATCGCAGTGGTGGGCATCGCCCAACGGGCGCCGACCGATCGGGCCGGTCTCGACGCCGTGCGCGGCTTCGACCGGAACCTCAAGGGTGAACCCGTCGCCGAACTCCTGGCCGCAGTGGCCGAGGGTCTTCGGCGAGAGCCACCGACCGATCAGGCCGAGTCGGCGGGAGGGGTCGACCGTGATCTCCGGCCGGCCGTGGCCCTCGTCTCGGCGTGGATCGCCCAGCTGTCCCGCGACCTGGATCTCGATCCGGCCGTGCTGGCCACCAGAGGTGACGTGGAGGCGCTCCTGCGGGGCGATCTGGAAGCCCGCCTCGGTCGGGGATGGCGGGCCGAGCTGGCCGGAACCGCGGTGCGGAGGCTCGTGGCCGGAGATGCCGCCGTGGCCTTCGCCGGGGATGGGGAACTGGTGATCGAGGAGCGGTCCCATCGGCCCCTCGATCCCTGAGGTCGATGTCCCCGAGCCGAGGTCCCCGAGAACTACTCTCAGATGCTGCGTGGGACCGTCGTGAGGAGTGAGCGTTGAAGAAGGGTCGGGCTCGGCGCTTCGAGGAGGCTCGTGCCCTCAAGCGCACCAACGACAATCGCGACGAACTCCTCGACGCCAAGGACGAGGAGCCGTGCCCCGAGTGCGGGGCCGATCCCGGCCATGATCATTCCTCGTGGTGCATGTACGACGGTGAGGCCGAACGCGACGACGGCGCCTGGCCGGCCTGAGACGAACCACACCCCCCGATGATCCACGAACCCTCGCAACTTCGAACCGTCGCGCTCGTCGCCCATGTCGACCACGGAAAGACGACCCTCGTCGACGCCATGCTGCGCGCCACCGGCACCTTCGGTGAGCACCAGGCCGTCGTCGATCGGGTCATGGACTCCGGCGATCAGGAGCGCGAGCGCGGCATCACGATCCTGGCCAAGGCCGCCTCGGTCGACTGGCGGGACTACCGCATCAATCTCGTCGACACTCCGGGACACGCCGATTTCGGTGGTGAGGTCGAGCGGGCGCTGGCCATGGTCGACGGCATCGTCCTGCTCGTCGACGCCGCAGAGGGGCCGCTGCCCCAGACGCGCTACGTGCTGTCGAAGGCGATGGCCGCCGGACTCCCGGCCGTCGTCGTTTTGAACAAGGTCGACCGTGCCGATGCTCGGGCCGACGAGGTGTTGGACGAGATCTACCAGTTGTTCCTCGATCTCGATGCCGACGAGGCGGCGATCGACTTCCCGATCGTCTCGGCGATCTCGAGGGAGGGGCGTTCGGTGGCCGGCGTCGGCACCCCCGGCCCCGACGATGACCTCACGGCCCTGTTCGAGGCGATCGTGGGCGCCGTCCCGCCGCCGGGCGGGGATCCGGTGGCCCCGCTGCAGGCCATCGTCACGAACCTCGATGCCTCCGAGTACCTCGGTCGTCTCGCCGTCGGTCGGGTGGTCAACGGGCGACTGCGGCGCGGCGAACAGGTCGCCCTGTGCGTCGAGGACGAAGGCCAACCGCCGCTGCGTCGGCGGCTCACCCAATTGCTGTCGTTCTCCGGCATCGGACGCCTCGAGGTCGACGAGATCGCCGCCGGCGACCTCTTCATCGTGGCCGGCTTCCCGGAGGTCGAGATCGGCGACACGCTCGCCGATCCGACCGATCCGAAGCCCCTCGAGCGCCTGACCGTCGACGAGCCGGTCCTGCGGATGTCCTTCGGCGTCAACACCTCACCGCTGGCGGGCAAGGAGGGCAAGTACCTCACTTCGCGTCACCTGCGCGAACGCCTCGATCGCGAGATCCTCGGAAACGTGTCGATCAGACTGGCCGAGACCGAGTCCCCGGACGTGATCGAGGTCGCAGGTCGCGGGGAGCTCCAGCTCGCTGTGCTCATCGAGACGATGCGTCGGGAGGGGTACGAGCTCCAGGTCAGCCGACCCGAGGTCGTCGTGCGCGAGATCGACGGCACGCGCCATGAGCCGCTCGAACGAGCGGTGATCGACGTTCCCGACGAGCACGTGGGGACGGTCACGCAGGCGTTGGCCCCCAGGAAGGGCCGGGTCAACGATCTCCGTCCCGGTGACACCGGTCGGACGATCATCACCGTCGAGGCACCGGCCCGGGGACTGTTGGGCTTCCGTTCCCAACTGCTCACCGCCACCCGGGGGACTGCGCTCCTGCACCAGCACCTCGCCGGATGGACACCGTGGGTCGGTGATCTGCCCACGCGCAAGGGCGGAGCCATGATCGCTGATCGGGAGGGCGTGGCCACCGGCTATGCCCTCGACAATCTCCAGCAGCGCGGTGAATTGTTCATCGGCCCGGGCGAACGCGTCTATGAGGGGATGATCGTCGGCGAGAACGCTCGATCCGATGAGCTCCATGTCAATGTCGTGCGCGAGAAGCAGAAGACCAACATCCGGACGCACTCGGCCGACGAAGCGATCAAGCTCGTTCCACCTCGTGACATCACCCTCGAATCGGCCATCGAGTTCATCGCGGCCGACGAGCTGGTCGAGGTGACGCCATCGGCGTTGCGCCTGCGTAAGCGGATCCTGTCGGAAGCCGACCGGCGACGGCTGTCCCGGCGCTGACCGTTCGATCGCCCAGGCGCTCGACTGCTCAGTCGCTCGGTCGCTCAGTCGGTGGAGGCCTCGATGCGGCGCAGAGAAGGGTGGGGGAGGAACACCTCGGTCCCGCGCTCGGCGATCCGACCCTCGATCAGCTCCACGATGCGTCGGTCGGGACCCTCGCCCACCAGCGCCACGATCTCGTCCCGGCTCCCGACGTACACGGGTTCGTCGCCCACGAAGGCGCGCCGATCCTCGGTGCACCACCAGTGGAAGTCGTCGCCCCCCTCGCCCCAGTCGCGTCGTTTCCACTCGCGCAGGATGTTGGTGGTGTGCTCGTTGTCGTCGGTGTGCCAATCGAGCCGAACGGGTACCTGCCAGCACACCTCCGGCTTCCAGTCGATGAAGCTCTCGCCCCGGGAGGTGGCCGCGCCGTGGAAGGCACAGCCCGGCCCTCCGGACCAGTCGTTGCGGTTCTGGAAGATGCAGGCGCCGTCGTGGACGCGAGTCGTCCATTCGCCGTCGATCTTCACGAAGGGCCCTCCCAGTTCGGCGGCAAGGGACTTGAACTGCCACTCGTCGTCGCGGAGGCGCGGGTAGACGTCGGCCACCCGCTTCCTGTCGTCCTTGTCGGAGAAGTGGGCACCATGGGAGCAGCATCCGAGATTGCGCTCGGGGTCCGGCTCCTCGGCGATGCCCAGACAGCCGTTTCCATAGATGCACGACCAGTTGCTGGTCAGCCACGTGACGTCGAAGGTCCAGGTCTCACCGTCGAGGTCGAACGAGATCCACTCGTGGACGTCGTCGTCGTCGATCCCGCTGCGTTGGGGCTTCATACTCGGCTGTGGTGTCCTTCGGATCGTCGGAACCGGTACCGAGGACTCTAGTGAGCACCTGCCTGTTGCCCGGTGCGCTACGAATGTCGGATGGCCGGAGAGTTCGACGACATCAGGATGCGTCTCGAGGCGATCGCCGAGGAGCTCGCCGATCTCACCATCGCCCGACTGCGCGAGTCGATCGACGCCGGTGGTCACGAGCTGCCGGTGGACGAGAAGCGCCTGACCCGGGCCCGACGGGCGGTGGAGAAAGCGATCGCCGTGCTGCGCGAGCCCGACGACCTGGACTGACCGTGGCTCAGGCCGGCGAGAGGATCTCGTAGAGGGTCGACCGCTGCACGCTGGTCCGACCCAGGGGTTCGACCAGCTCGGCGAAATCGGCGGGCTCCATGCCCTGTCCGTGATCCGCACCCGCCGCTCGCGAGATGTTCTCGTCCATGAGCGTTCCACCGAGATCGTTGGCTCCCGCCTGCAGGGCCTGACGAGCGCCGGCATGGCCCAACTTCACCCACGAGGTCTGCACGTTGTCGAGGACGCCGTGATAGGCGATCCGGGCGACGGCGTGCATGAGGATCGTCTCGCGGAACGTCGGGCCTCGACGGGCGCGGTGTTGCAGGTAGAGCGGCGTGGCCATGTGCACGAAGGGCAGGGGGACGAACTCGGTGAAGCCCCCGGTCTCCCGCTGCAGCGCGCGGGTCCTCAGAATGTGCCGGGCCCAGTGTTCGGGACGCTCGACCGAACCGAACATGATCGTGATGTTCGAACGCAGACCGACGGAGTGCGCAGGTCGATGTGCCTCCAACCCGTCGGCGGTGGTGATCTTGTCCGGACAGATCACGGCCCGGATCTCGTCGTCGAGGATCTCGGCGGCGGTACCGGGGAGCGTTCGCAGCCCGGCGTCACGCAGTCGCCGCAGGTAAACGGCCAGCGGCTCTCCCAGTCGACGTGCGCCCTCGGTGACCTCCAGCGCGGTGAAGCCGTGGACGTGGATGTCCGGAACGGCAGCGGTCACCGCTCGGGTCACGTCGATGTAGTAGTCGCCATCGAAGTCAGGGTGGATCCCACCCTGGAGGCACACCTCGGTGGCTCCGAGCGCGGCCGCCTCCCGAGTGCGGTCGGCGATGTCGTCCAGTGTGAGCAGGTAGGGCGTGCCCCTGAGGTTGAGCGACAGCGGACCCTTGCTGAACCCGCAGAACCGGCACTTGAACGTGCACACGTTGGTGTAGTTGATGTTGCGGTTGTGGACCCAGGTGACCGCATCGCCCACCGTCTGGCGGCGGAGGTCGTCGGCCAGCGCCGCCACGGTGGCGAGATCCGGTCCGCGCGCTCCGAAGAGGTCGACGATCTCCTCGTGCTCGACCACCTGTCCCATGCGCACGCCCGCGACGATCTCGCCGATGCGGCCCACCGAGCGGGTGGGGCCGGGAACGAGCACGGGTGGGACGATGCGCGATCCGGCGCTCCAGATCGTGGATCGGGGACCGATCTGCAGGACCTCGACTCCATCGTCGACCTGTTCGACCGAGGCCGGGGTCAGACGCTGGTTGAACACTGCGCCCGGATCATCACGAGCCAATCCGAACGCATCGGAGCGATCGAGTACGGCGAAGCGCAGGCCCTCGTCGAGCCATTGCGTCGGATCGGTGGCGTAGCGAGGATGGACGGTGAGCCGCGGCGCCAGCGAGAGTCCTCGCTCCTCGGTGACGGCACGGATGCGATCGACGGCGGGCCACGGGCGTTCCGGGTTCACGTGGTCAGCCGTGACGGGCGAGACGCCACCCCAGTCGTCGATGCCGGCATCGAGCAGGCGACCGAAGTCGTCGGCCAGATTGGGCGGGGCCTGGATGTGGACCTCGGGCGGGAGGATGAGTCGGGCGAGGGCGATGGCCTCGAGGTGCGCAACCGGGGGGCACGGCGCCGATCGCGCCATCGCCGTCCCGGGTTTGGGCAGGAAGTTCTGGACGATGACTTCCTGCACATGACCATGACGTCGATGGGAGGCGGCGATCGCCTCGAGGGCGGCGATGCGATCGGCACGATCCTCCCCGATGCCGACGAGGATGCCGGTGGTGAAGGGGATCGCCAGTTCGCCGGCCGCCTCCAACGTGGCCAGTCGGCGGGCGGGTGTCTTGTCGGGGGCACCACGGTGGCATTCGAGGTCGTCGCGCAGTGACTCGACCATCATTCCCTGCGAGGGCGAGACGGAGCGGAGTCGCGCCAACTCGACGTGACCGAGGGCCCCGGGGTTGGCGTGGGGGAGAAGGCCCGTCTCGGCCAGTACGAGTCGGGCCATGGCTGCGACGTAGTCGATGGTGGAGGTGTAGCCATGGTCGACCAACCATTGCGCCGCCACCGGGTAGCGCTCCTCGGGTGCCTCGCCCAGGGTGAACAGCGCTTCATGGCATCCGACTCGGGCGCCGGCCCGAGCGAGGGCGAGCACCTGGCCCGGGTCGAGGAACGGCGCCTCGAGACGAGCCGGGGGTTGGGCGAAGGTGCAGTAGCCGCAACGGTCCCGACAGAGCATGGTCAGCGGGATGAACACCTTCGGGGAATAGGTGACGAGTTCACCGTGGGCCCGTCGGCGCACGTCCCGGGCCTGCGCCATCAGCTCCTCGAGGGGCGCAGACAGGTCGGACATGGGCCGCACCTTATCGGGGGTCACCGGAGCGGCCCGTCGGACCG
>JBJTGD010000114.1:0-5145 GCA_046093735.1 Acidimicrobiia bacterium
CGTGTCGATCGGATCGCGCCCGGCGTGGGCGAAGTAGAGACACCGTTGCTCGTCGCGCTCGGGGTCACCCGCCGATCGGGCGACGCCGGCGCCCTCGTGCATGGTGCGGTCGAACATCAACCACCACGCCAGATCGAACTCCGGCGGACCGATGCAGGCCGCCTCGAAGTCGGTCAGGCACACCGGCGCGAAGTCGCGCCAGATGATGTTGCCCGGTCGGGCATCACCCCAGCACAGGACCAGCCGCTCGTCGTCGGGCAACTCGGCGTCGATGATGCCCCACGACCGCTCCAGCAGCGGATGGTCACGGTCACCCAGTTCGCGCTCGCCGAACGTGCGCCACAACCGGGCGAGGTGGTGCGAGCCCGGGGTCGCATCGGCGGGTACGAGCCAGTCGAGATCGAGCGTCGAACGATCGACGGCATGCAGCGCGGCCAGTTGCTCGAGCCCGTTCGAGATCATCGCCGTGCGCTGGGCCGGTGTGGCCGTGGTGAAGAAGCCGTCGGTGGTGTAGGGCGGACTCTCGCCGGGCACCTCACCCGACACGTGGCCCATCACGAAGAACGGTGCGCCGCACACCCCCGGATCGGTCGAGTAACCGAGCAGATCGGCCAACGGGAGTGTCGTGGCGCCACCCAGGCTCGACATGACGCGGTACTGGATCTCGATCTCGGGCATCACCAGATCGGACTGCTGGGGATACACCGCGGGCTCGGGGGTCTCCATGCGCAGCACGAACCGTCGGGACGAGGTCGACCCGGCGATGGTGACCTCGGCCTCAACGAAATGGGTCTCGGCCGAGAACCCGCCCGAGGGTCGACCGGCGGGACGGACCGTGACCTCGTCGGCCCCCAGCGCCGGGCGGAGCCACCGGGCCAGCGCCTCGGCGTCGAATGGTGCGGTGTCCTCGCTCATGGTTCCCCCTTCCGGCGGCGAACCTACCAACGCCGGGACGGCGCCGAGGAGCCACTCGCGTAGGCTGCGGACGCTCACCACGAAGGAGTCCGAGATGACCGATCTGCTCGACGACGCGGTCCTGCTCCCCGATCCCGATCCGGCGATCGTGAAGTACACGATCATCTCGGTCGACGACCATCTGGTCGAGCCGCCGGACATGTTCGAGGGGCGACTGCCGAAGCACTTACAGGAGCGGGCACCGCGGGTCGTGGTCAACGAACGCGGTCACGAGGTGTGGCAGTTCGAGGGCCAGACCTACAGCCAGGTCGGCATGAACGCCGTAGCCGGGCGCAGCAAGAGCATGAAGAACCTCGAGCCGACGCGCTTCGCCGACATGCGACGCGGCTGCTGGGACATCCACGAGCGCATCCGCGACATGGACCTGAACGGTGTGTGGGCGTCGTTGAACTTCCCGTCGATGATCACCGGGTTCTGTGGTCGCGTGTTCGCCGAGGTCCCCGATCGCGAACTTGGCTGGGAGACCACGAAGGCCTGGAACGACTGGTACCACGACGCGTGGTGGCAGCCGTATCCGGAACGCAGCATCCCGATGGGCATCACCTATCTCGCCGACCCGGAACTGGGCGCCGCCGAGATCCGCCGCAACGCCGAGCGCGGGTTCGTGGCTGTCACCCTGCCCGAGCGTCCGCATCGCATCGGGCTGCCCTCGCTGTTCACGGGTTACTGGGACCCGATCATCGAGGCCTGCGCCGAGACCGACACCGTGATCGCGTTGCACGTGGCCTCGTCGGGTGGCTACGAGTCGCCGGAGATGGCACCGGCACTGCAACTGGGCGCCACCATGTTCGGACAACTGTCGTTGGCCGCGGCGGCCGACTGGCTGTGGTCGGGCTACGCCGTGCGGTACCCGAACCTAAAGATCACGATGAGCGAGGGTGGCATCGGCTGGGTGGCCATGCTGCTCGATCGACTCGACAACATCATCGACCGTTCCGGCTACGGACTCGGATGGGACGAGCGTCCGGCCGATGTGCTGAAGCGCAACTTCTGGTTCTGCACGATCGACGATCCGTCGACCATCATCACCCGTCATCGCATCGGGGTGGAGAACATCATGTTCGAGACCGACTACCCCCACGGCGACGGCACGTGGCCCGACACCCAGAAGGTGGTCGAGGAGGTCTACGGCGAGCTTCCCACCGACGAACTGCGGGCCATCCTGTGCGAGAACGCGGCCCGGGTGTTCCGCCATCCGCTGCCGGACGTCGTCCTGCCCTAGTGCCGGTCAGCCCGCCGACGTGCGGGCGATGGCATCGGCCCGCAGTTCGTACTTCAGCACCTTGCCGCTGGCGTTGAGCGGGAAGGCGTCGACGATGAAGACGTGTCGGGGCACCTTGTAGTTGGCCATGTTGTCTCGGGCCCAGGCGATGAGCGCACCGGGTTCGAGGTCGTGCCCGGGACGGGGGACGACGTAGGCCACGCCCACCTCTCCCATGCGGGCGTCGGGGATGCCGAGCACGGCCACCTGGCCCACCGCCGGGTTGGTCATGAACGCGTTCTCGATCTCGGCGGGATAAGCGTTGAAGCCGCCGACGATGAACAGATCCTTCATGCGGTCGGTGATGCGGAGGTTGCCGCGTTCGTCCATCACGCCGACGTCGCCGGTGTGGAGCCATCCGTCGGCGTCGACGGCCTCGGCCGTGGCCTCGGGGTCGTCGAGGAATCCGGTCATGACCACGTAGCCGCGGACCAGCACCTCGCCCGGCTGTCCGCGCGGCACCTCCACGCCGTGCGGATCGGCCACGATCACCTCGATCTCGGGGATGGCCCGCCCGGCGGTGGTGGCGATCGTCTCAGGGTCGTCGGTGTGTCGGCACATGGTGGCGATCCCGGTGGCCTCGGTGAGTCCGTAGCCGGTGACGATCGTGGTGAACGTCAACTCGTCGCGCATGCGGTGGATCAACTCAACCGGAACGGTGGCGGCGCCGGTGACCGACAGTCGCAGCGTCGAGAGGTCGTGGGCGGCGAGGTCGGGATGGTCGAGCATGGTCTGGTACACCGTCGGCGGACCGGGGAGCATCGTGATGCGTTCCTCGGCCACGCGGCGCATCACCGCGGGCACGTCGAAGACCGGGTGCGGGATGTTGGTGGCGCCCATGAGGATGCAGGCCAGGATCCCGGACTTCAGTCCGAAGCCGTGGAAGAACGGGTTGACGATGAGGTAACGGTCGCCCTCGGTCAGACCCACCACCGTCGACCAGCTCCAGTAGGCGCGCACGCTGGCTCCGTGACGCAACATGGCACCCTTCGGTCGTCCGGTGGTGCCCGAGGTGAACAGCACATCGCACAGGTCGTCGGGGTCGATCGCCGCGGCCCGGCGAGCCGCGGCGTCGATCGGCACCTCGTCGGCCCGGGCCAGGAACTCTCCCCATCCGATCGTCCCGGGTCGCACCGGACCGCGCAGTACCACGACGGTCTCCAGAGCGGGCAGGGCGGCGCGGTCGAGCATGGCGACGTAGTCGGTGTCGAGGAAGTCGGAGACGCAGAACAGCAATCGGGCTCCCGAGCGACGGAGGATGTATTCGGCCTCCGGACCCTTGAAGCGGGTGTTGATCGGCACCAGCACTGCGCCGGCGCGGTGGATCGCACAGGCGGCGATCACCCACTCGGCCATGTTCTGCGCCCAGATGGCGACACGCTGGCCCGGTTCGATCCCGGTGGCCACGAGGGCGCGAGCGGCCTCGTCGACCCGCGCCAACAACTGTGGGTAGGTGAGGCGCGTCCCACCGTCGACCAGTGCCTCGACGTCGGCGAACCGGTCGGCCGCCACCTCGAGGGCGGCGGCCACCGTCGCCGGCAGGTCGTCGGGGATGACGAGATCGTCGGTGGTGGACATGGTTCCTCCGGTCGGTGGGACGCGATGTTCTGAACGGCGGTTCAAATTCCGGATGTACGATTCACACTACGTCGGGTGTTCGCCCGGCCGAGAAGGCAGGGGGCACATGGCGTCGACGGTGTGGCGCAGCGGAGATCAGACGACGATCGTTGCGCTGCTCGACCGGCGGTTGGAGGCCGATCCCCACGGCGAGTACCTCGATGTCGTCGGGGACAAGGTGTCGGCGGCCGACATCCGTCGGACCTCGGCCTCGATCGCCAACGCGCTGGCCGACATGGGCGTGGGTCACGGCGACCGTGTGGCCACGTTGATCGAGAACTCGATCGAGGGCGCGCAGGTGTGGTGGGGGATCATCCACCGAGGCGCGATCTCGGTGCCCATCAACACCGCGTACAAGGGTGAGTACCTCCGTCATCAACTCGCCGACTCCGGATCGAAGGTGGTGGTGGTGGAGGCCGACCTGCTCGATCGGGTGACGGCCATCATCGACGCCCTCGACGCCGTGACCCACGTGGTGGTGATCGACGGCGAGGCGCCCGAGCTGCCGGGTCGGGTGAGCTTCACCTGGGCGGACCTGCTCTCGGCCGACGACACCCATCGTCCGGTCGACATCTCCCCGGCCGACCTCGGCACCTTCATCTACACGGGCGGCACGACCGGACCGTCGAAGGGCTGCATGCTCAGCCACAACTACCACGAGGCCCTGGCCACGCAGATCGGTATCTCCTGGCAACGGACGGCCGACGATGTGGTGTGGACGCCACTGCCGCTGTTCCACTTCAACGCCGTGTCGGTGGCGTTGGTGGGCTCGTTGGTGAGCGGCGGTCGATCGGCCATCTACCGACGGTTCTCGGTGTCGAACTTCTGGCTCGAGATGAACCGGACCGGGGCCACCATCACCTCCACGCTCGGGACCATGGCCTACCTGCTGGCCCACGACGAGGATCGACCGGAGATGCCGCGCTCGGGCGCGCCCGAGGCGAACTCGTCGCTGCGACTGATGGGGGCGGCGCCCCTGCCCCCTGAGGTGGACGACATCCTGCGATCACGATTCGGCATCGACACGTTCAGCGCTGCGTATGGCGTGACCGAGGCCAGCCTGATCTCGTGGCAGCCGCCCGGCGGGCGCAACACGCCCACCGCGGCCGGTGTGAACAATTCGGATTACTTCGACGTGCGCATCATCGACGATGACGACACCGAGGTGGCGCGGGGCGCACGCGGCGAGATCGTCATCCGACCCAAGCGACCGGAGGTGATGTTCGCCGGCTACTGGGGACGGCCGGAGGCCACCGTGGCCTCCAGTCGCAACTGGTGGTACCACACCGGCG
>JBJTGD010000115.1:0-5889 GCA_046093735.1 Acidimicrobiia bacterium
GTGTGCCGGGATAGTCGTCACCGTGATCCTCGACATCGATGCGACCACCGGGGAACACCCACGCGCCACCGGCGAAGTAGATCTTCGAATTGCGGCGGGCCAGTAGCACCTCGACCCCCGGTCGACCGTCGATGGCGTCACGGACCAGCACCACCGTGGCCGCCGGCACCGGGATCTTGTTCGGATCGGTCGGCGACTCGTCGGTCATCGCCGCATCGTAGGGGGCTAGGGTGCGGCCGTGGCCAACCACAAGAAGACCAGCAAACCCCGCAAACCGCAGCGTCACCTGCCCAAGGTGGGAACGCCGGCGAACGACGCCTACCGCCTCAAGCACAGTCGCGAGGACGTCCTCGACTTCGGTCTGTGGCACCCGGGCAATCGACGCACCACCCGCGTGCTCGGCGCGCTGGCGGTGGTGTTCATCGTCGCCATGCTGGTGGCTTTCATCTTCCTGACCTGAACCGCTCCGGCCAGAAGAGTCCGCCGCCGGTCAGAGCGTGCCCACCATCCCGCCGTCGACGGGGATGATGGCGGCGTTCACGTAGGCGCCGGCCCGGGAGGCGAGGAAGATCGCCGTGCCGGCCATGTCGGCATCGGAGCCGATGCGACGCAACGGGATCGACGCAGCGATGGCGTCACCGGCCACCTCCAGGGTGGCCCGCATCATCCGGCTCTGGAAGGGGCCCGGTGCGATGGCGTTCACCGTGATGTGCTCGGGGCCCAGGCGCTTGGCCATGGCCCGGGTCACCTGATGTACCGCCGCTTTGGCCGCCGTGTACGAGTAGGTCTCGAGCGTGGGCACGTGGATGCCATCCACCGATCCGATGTTGATGACCCGGGCCGGATCCTCGGGCGTGGCCGCGGCGCGCAGTGCCTCATGGAGGAAGCGGGTCAGGTGGAACACGCCCTTCACGTTGAGGTCCAGCACGCGGTCCCAGGCGGCGTCGTCGTGATCGTCGAACGGTGCACCCCACGTGGCGCCGGCGTTGTTCACGAGGATGTCGAGTCGACCTCCGGTCGTCTCCATCACTGCACGGGCCAACTCCGCGCATGCCGCCTCGGTCGACAGGTCGGCGGGGATGGCGATCGCCGCCGGTCGTTGCTCGAGATCCGTGAAACGACCGGACTCGGCAGCCAGCGCATTCAGCTCGTCGGCCACCCGCACACACACATCGGCCTTGCGCGACGAGATGATGACCCGGGCACCGGCCTCCACGAAACCGGTGGCGATCATCAGTCCGATGCCGCTGCTCCCTCCGGTGACGACGGCGGTCTTGCCGGAGATGTCGAAGAGATCGTCGGTGATGCCCATCTCAGACGGGGGACTGCATCGTCTCGATGAGCAGGTGCTTCGACAGGTCGCCGTACAGCGTCGGTCGCATCCGTCGCTCCACGAAGCGCCACGACCCGTCGACGTTCTCGAACGAGTCGGTGTAGGAGCCGGTGATGATCGCCTGCAACGGGAGCTCGGGTGTCTGCTGGAAGACGGTGAATCGCGAGCGGCACACCGCCGAGCGCTCGTCATCGGCGATCTCGATCAACAGGTTGGTGGTGACGTGGTGCGATCGGGGCGTGCCGTCGTCGTACTTACGGGTCGTCGCCTCGTACAGAGCGGTCACGGCCTGAGCGCCGACGGCGATCGGGTGGCCGTCGGCATCGGTGATGGCGCCGTGGGCGAACAGCGTGCCGATGGCCTCGTAGTCGCCCGCGTCGATCGACTCGGCGTAGGTGTAGAGCAGGTTCTCGATGGCTCCCCGATGATCGGTCATGGCCGCAGAACCTAGTTGCCGAGTCTCTCGATGGTCGCGGCGTGCAGCAGTTGCTTGTGGATGCGCAGCACCTCACGGGACTTCGAGGCCAGCGGTCCCACCCACTCCACGGCCGCCGCCACCACCTCGTCGGCCGGATGGATCGAGTCGGCGATCCCGGCCGCGAGGGCGTCGGGCCCGGTGAAGCGGTGGCCGGTGTTGACGGCCCGGGCGATGGCGGTGCGCGGCAGGCGGGCGAGCAACAGGTGGAGCATGGCCTCACCCACCGGGAGGCCGAGGTCGAGTTCGGGCATGCACCAGTACCCCCGATCGGCCCGCATGACGATGCGGTCGTGGGCGGCGGTGAGCAGCGCCCCGGCGCCGAAGGCGTGACCGTTGACTGCGGCCACGGTCAGACAGTCCATCCCCAGCACCCGACCCCACAGCCGATGGAGGCTGCGGAGGAACTCCCGGGACTGGTCCGGGTGCGAGCCGAGCCAGTCGAGGTCGAGTCCGTTCGAATAGAACTTCCCGGTTCCGGTGGTGACGAGGGCGAGCGGTCCCTCGGTGGCCGACACCTCGTCGAGCAGGCCGTGCCAGCGCTGCACCACATCCAGATCGAAGCGGTTCTCGCCGGCATCCATGGTGATCACGGCCACGGCATCGTCGGGGCCGGTCCAGGTCAGTTCGAGCATGTGGGCCAGCATGGCACGACGTACCCTTCCCGGCATGGCCGACTACCGCCCCCCACTGCGCGATGTGGAGTTCGTCCTCGATCACGTCGCCGACCTCGCTGCGCTGTGTGAGTTGCCGGCGTACGCGCATCTCGATCCCGACACGGTGAAGGGGGTGCTGGAGGAGAACGCCCGGTTCGTCGCCGAAGTGATTGCGCCGCTCAACCGTGTGGGCGATGTCGAGACCTCGGTGTTCGACCCGGCCACCAACTCCGTTCGCACCCCGACCGGTTTCGCCGATGCCTACGCGCAGTACGTGGCTGCCGGATGGGGTGGTGTGCCGTTCCCCGAGGCCTACGACGGCGGCGGGTTCCCGTGGCTCGTCGGCATCGCCATGCAGGAGTACATCTCCTCGGCGAACATGGCGTTCTCAATGGCGCCGCTGCTCACGCAGGGTGCGATCGATCTGCTCATGCATCACGGCACCGAGGAGCAGAAGGAGATCTTCCTCAAGCGCATGGTCACCGGCGAATGGACCGGCACCATGAACCTGACCGAACCGCAGGCCGGTTCCGATGTCGGAGCGATTCGCACCAAGGCCGTGCCCGCCGACGACGGATCGTGGCGCATAACCGGCACCAAGATCTACATCTCGTTCGGCGAGCACGACATGGCCGACAACATCGTGCATCTCGTGCTGGCGCGCACGCCCGATGCCCCGCCGGGAACGAAGGGGATCTCCTGTTTCATCGTGCCCAAGTTCCTGGTGAACGACGATGGCTCGTTGGGGGCGCGCAATGACGTGAAGGTCGTGTCGATCGAACACAAGATGGGCATCAAGGCCAGTCCCACCTGCGTGATGTCCTATGGCGAGGATGGGGGAGCGGTCGGGTATCTCATCGGCGAGGCCAACGCTGGCATGCGCTACATGTTCACCATGATGAACAACGCGCGGCTCTCGGTCGGTCTCGAGGGTCTGTCGTTGGCCGAGCGGGCTTACCAGGATGCGTTGCAGTACGCGCAGGAGCGCCGGCAGGGTCGCGCGCCGGGGCTGCCGGCCCCGGCCGACGGTGGCATGAGTCCGATCATCGATCTCCCCGACGTGCGGCGCATGTTGCTCACCATGCGGGCCATCATCGATTCGCTGCGGGCGATGGTGTATCGCACGGCCACCGGCGTCGATCTGTCGCAACACCACCCCGATGCCGACGTGCGAGCACGCGAGCAGGCGCTCGTCGATCTGCTCATCCCGATGGTGAAGGGTTTCGGCACCGACATGGGCATCGAGGCCACGTCGCTGGCCATCCAGGTGTACGGCGGGATGGGCTACATCGAGGAGTCGGGTGTTCCCCAGCACTACCGCGACGCGCGCATCACCTCCATCTACGAGGGCACCAACGGCATCCAGGCGATGGATCTCGTCGGCCGCAAGCTGCCCATGGCGGGAGGGGCCGTGGTGGCGGAGTGGTTGGCCGACACCGATGCCGTCATCGAGCGACTGGCGGTGGCCGGCCCCGACTTCGACGTGATCCGCACCAACCTCGCCGATGCGACCCAGTGTGTACGTGACACCATCGCCTGGCTCACCGAGCACGGGTTCGCCGACATCCGCAACGCGCTGGCCGGAGCCACGCCGTTCCTGCGCATGTTCTCGTTGCTGGTGGGCGGTCGGATGCTGGCCGAGATCGCACTGACCGCACAGGCCGGTCTCGATGCCGGACGCACCGACACCGCCTACCTGTCGGCGCGGATCACGGTCGCCCGTTTCTATGCCGCCAATCTCCTTCCGGGTGCACTCGGTCTGGCCCCGGCCGTGCGCGCCGGCTTCGCCGACCTCTACGCCATCGGGGTCGATGAACTGTGATCGACGTGCTGGCCTCGATCCCCAGTCCGTCGTCGAACCGGCTCGGGCCATTCCACATGTACGGACTGATGATCGCCCTCGGGGTGATCGCCGCAGTCGAGCTCGGTCGTCGACGCTGGCGTGAGCGTGGTGGTGAACCCGACGACGTCTACGCCATCGCCTTCCTCGCCGTTCCCGCCGGGCTCATCGGCGCGCGGCTCTACCACGTGCTCACCGACTGGCGTTCGTTCGAGGGGCGGTGGCTCGATGCTTTCAAGATCTGGCAGGGCGGTCTGGGCATCCCCGGTGGCATGGCGCTGGGCATCGCCGTGGGCGTGTGGGTGGCCCATCGACGGGGCTGGCGACTGTCGATCGGTCTCGATGCGCTGGTGCCCGGACTTCCGCTGGCCCAGGCCATCGGGCGACTGGGGAACTGGTGGAACCAGGAACTGTTCGGTCGGCCCTCGACCCTGCCATGGGCGGTCGAGATCGACGTCGTCCATCGTCCCCTGCAGTACGTGGCCTACAGCACGTTCCAGCCGACGTTCCTCTACGAGATGCTGTGGAACCTGGCGTTGTGCGGATTCCTCATCTGGATCGACCGGAAGCGCGTGCTGCGTCCGGGCAACCTGCTGCCGCTGTACGTCGGCATCTACTTCGTGGGCCGTCTCTGGATCGAGGCGCTGCGCATCGATGCGGCATCCACCATCGGACCGTTCCGGGTGAACATCTGGATGTCGATCATCGGCATCGTCGGTGCCGTCGTCGTGCTCGCTGTGCGGGGGCTGCGCCGTCGGCCCGACGATCTCGATGAGCCCTACCGGCCCGGGTTCGGCCCCCGAGCGGACGACTAGCGTCGGAGCGATGCGCACACGGTTCCTCGCACTGCTCGCCGCCCTGGCCCTGGTGGCATTGGCCCCCGCCTGCTCGTCGGCGGACGACTCGGCGGCGCCGACCATCCGCCTCGCGTCGATCGCGTCGGCCACCGGGAGTGCCTCCACCTATGGGGTGAACGTCCAACGTGGCGTGAAGTTGGCCGTCGAACTCCTCGGTGAGGGACGCATCGAGCTGCGCACCTGGGACGATCAGTCGACCAACGACGGAGGCACGTCGGCGATGCGCAGTGCCATCGCGTGGGAGGCGTCGGCGGTGCTCATGCCCACGCTCTCGCCGGTGGCGTTGGCCGCTTCGCCGCTCGGATCATCGGCCGGAGTGCCCATGCTCGGTGTCAGCAACGCCACCATCGATCTGGCGGCAGCCGGTGACTGGTTCTGGCGGGTGTCCAAGTCGGAATCGCAGATGGTGGCGGCCTCGGTCGATGCCGTGGCCGAGCGCGGTGACAACGCGGTGCTCATCTGGGAACCGGCCGACGGCTACTCGGTCGGTTCCCGTCAGGCCTTCCTCGACGCCGCAGCGGCCAGCGGCATCACCATCACCCGTGAACTGGCCTACGTCGACGGTTCCACCTCGGCCACCACGTTGGCCGCCACGGCGGCGGCGTCATCGCCCGACCTGCTGTTCATGGCGCTGCGATCGGCCGTGGCCGCCGACTTCCTCACGGCCACCTCCGGTTCGTCGGCGCGTCGAGTCGGTGGCAACGGGTTCAACTCGATGCCGGTCATCA
>JBJTGD010000116.1:0-8267 GCA_046093735.1 Acidimicrobiia bacterium
GAGCCCGGACCCGCCGTCGCGACCCCTCCGGACGCCGCCCCCCGCCCAGCGACGGCCGTGGGCGCCGGGCCCTCGGTTCCTCGGGCAACCGGTCCGGCGGCCGTGCGCCGGCACGTGCCGCCGGCCGGCCCGCCATGCGCCACGCCCGCCCGCCTCGGCGTCGGCGGCGAGTCCTCATGGTGGTGGGCGGGATCCTCGGTGTCATCGCTCTCGTTGCCGCCGGGGTGGCCGGCTACGGATGGTGGCGACTCAGCCAGATCCATCGCGACTCACTGGCGTTGGCCGAGTCCTCGGGTGGCGTGCAGAACTTCCTGATCGTGGGCTCGGACAGCCGGTCCTCGGTGTCGAAGTCCGATGAGGATGCCGCCGCGTTCCTCAACGAGCCCGGCGCGGCGACGGCCGGCCAACGATCGGACACGATCATGGTGGCCCGGGTCGATGCGAAGAACCGCACCGTCGATCTCATGTCGCTCCCGCGGGACCTCTACGTGCCCATCATGCCGTCGGGCGATCCGGATCGCATCAACTCGGCCTTCGCTCGGGGCAGCAACAGTGCCGATGGCGCGCAACGCCTGATCGACACCATCCGGGCCGCGTTCGGCATCGACATCAATCACTACGTCGAGATCAACTTCAAGAGCTTCAAGGGGATCACCGAGGCGGTCGATGGCATGCCGCTGTACTTCGACCGACAGGTGCGTGATCGGCACTCGGGTCTCCATGTGCTGCAGACCGGGTGCTTCACGCTCGACGGTGAGGCCGCGCTGGCCTACGCGCGATCGCGCCACCTCGAGTATCTCGATCCGAAGACGAAGAAGTGGATCGAGGACCCGAGCGCCGATCTGGGCCGCATCTCGCGACAGACCTTCTTCCTGCAGGAGATGTTCGATCGCGCGCAGTCGAAGTTCGGTTCGCTCGACCTGAAGGCGATCAACGGCCTCGTCTCCTCGTTGGCCGACAACCTGACCCTCGACAAGAACCTCCAGATCGGAGAACTGGTGTCGTTGGGGCGCGCCTTCAAGGGGTTTTCCGGTGAGCAGATCACCACCCACGCCCTGCCCGTGTATCTCGACGTGACCAGCGCGGGGGCCAGCATCCTGCGACTCGACACCGCAGCGGCCGAGGACATCCTCAACGTCTTCCGGAACCTGCCACCCGGCACGGTGACGCCGCGCTCGGTGGTGGTGAACGTCGTCAACGCCTCGGGCGCGAAGGGTCGGTCGTTGGAGGTCACCAACCGGCTCGACCAGCTCGGCTATCAGGCCACCGCGGGCGGGGATGTGAGCAAGACGCAGACCGCGACCACGATCCGTCATCTGCCCGGCTACGAGCGTCAGGCCGATCTGCTGGCCCGCCAGTTGTCGGCCGGCGCCGAGATCAAGGTCGACTCGTCGTTGAAGGCCTCACAGCCCGTGGTGCTCACCCTGGGGACCAACTTCACCGGCGTGGCCGATCAACCGGCCCCGACGACCACCACGACGACGGCGGCGCAGGTGGCCTCGGTGGCGTCGGCTCCTCCTCCTTCCGGGCCACCCGTGACGATCAAGGCCGGCGAGTACACCGATTTCGTCGGACTGGTGGTGGGCCGCACGCCCGAGGGGACCTCGTGCGGATGAACCCCGATCGCACCCTCCTCGGCGTGCTGCGGACCCGAGCGGCGGAGCGTCCGGAGGCGCCGGCTCTGCTTGGGGAGGACGGCGTCACCTTCGTCGAGCTGTCGAGACGGGTCGATGCGGCCATCGGTCTCCTCGATCGACGCGTCGCCCCGGAGGCATCGGTGGCGATGATCGGACCCAACCACCGCAGTTGGGTCGAGGCGTACTACGCCGTCCCGGGGTCGGGCCGTCTGCTCACCCTGCTCGCTCACCGGCTCCACGGCTCCGAACTCGCGTCGATGGTGGAGCGGGCGTCGACGCAACTGGTGGTGGGTGAGCGGGGACACCTCGACCGGTTCGCGCCGCTGGTTGCGAGGTGCCGATGCTCGATCGCAACGAGTGGAGCGACTCGCTCGACGGATTCGATGCCTCTCGGTTCTGTGACCTCGTCGCGTCGACCTCGGCGACCTCGTGTTCGCTCGCCGCGACGATGCTGGCCTCGCTGCTCGATCTCGTCGAGAGCGATCCCGATCGACTCGGTCGGTTGGCGACCCTTCGTGCGATCGCCTACGGCGCGGCACCCATGCCCTCGGCCCTCCTGCGCCGAGCCGATGCGCTGCTCGATGTCGACTTCGCGCAGGGCTAAGGCATGTCCGAACTCTCGGGGAACGCCGTGTTCCTCGATGCGGCGATGCACCGCCGGGGGCTCGCTGGCGACCCGGACGTGCTCCTCGCGGCCGGAGTCCCCGCTCCCGGAGTGGACGTCCGCATCGTCGACGACGATGACGTGGACGTCCCTGAAGGCGAGATCGGCGAGATCCTCGTGCGCGCCGGCCGGGTGATGGTCGGTTATCTCGACGATCCGGCGGCGACCGAGACTGCGATCGCCGCCGGATGGCTCCATACCGGTGATGTCGGCCGGATCGCTCGCAGACTGCTCCATTTCGTCGATCGGAAGAAGGACATCGTGATCACCGGCGGTGAGAACGTGTCGTCACTCGAGGTCGAGGAGGTCGTCGGGAACTATCCGTCGATCTTGCGGGTCGCCGTCGTCGGGGTGCCCGATCCGGACTGGGGCGAGAACGTCTGTGCAGTGGTCGTCCCGGTGGACCCGGCGACGTTCGACACCGATGTCGTAGCGACGTTCGTCCGGCAGTGCCTCGCGGGGTTCAAGGTGCCTCGGCACTGGTGGATCGTCACCGAACTGCCCACCAATGCCGCCGGGAAGGTCCGCAAGGCCGAGCTCCGAGAGCGGCTCTCGGCCGATCCGACGCTGGCCGGTCCCCGGCGGTGAGACGAGGCCGACACGTACCTGGATCGGTCGTCGGACGCGCGCCGGGATCGCCGAGATTCCTGCTAGACAACGGCCGGGCAGGAGCGTCGCCGTCGGCGAGCCTGGGCCCGATCGGCTGACCCTACGCGGTGGATGTGGAGATGACGCAGGACGAGACGGCCACCGAGGCGACCCCAGCCCGCTCCCGTGGGGGAACGCGGTCGCACGCATCCCTTGGTCGTCGCGTCGGTTCCATCTCGGCGTGGTTCCTGGCCGTCTCGGTCGCTCTCGTCCTCGGACGGGCGGCACCGGCGAGCGCCACCGCGTCGACGACGGTGGTCCTGGCCGACGCCGGCCAGTCCTCGACCGTGCAACTGGCCCTCGGAGCGGTGATCCTGCTCACCCTGGGTGGTGTCTTCATGGTGCTCCACCGGACCCGACGGCCGATCACGACGGCACTCGAGGGTGATGTGACGCGGCCGGTCGTCGTCGAGACGCCCGTTGCTGCAGCGGTTCCCGTCACCGAGGTTCCGATCGCGGTCGGTGTCGGCGTCGATTCCGGAATCCCGGCTGCTCCCGCCTTCGACGTCTTCGCCTTCCTCGAGTCCCTCGATGACGTCGTGGGGCCGCGGCCGGTCACCGGTCCGGTCGAGGCCACGCCGGTCATCGATCCGCGGATCGAGGTGGTGCTGCGCGAGGCGGAACTGCGCGAGGCCGATCTGCGGCGTGAGGCCGAGCGACGTGAGGCGGAGCTGCGACGGGAGGCCGAGCAGCGCGCCGCCGAGCTGCTCGAGGCGGAGCGACGGGAGGCGGAACTTCGCGCCGCCGAGGAGCGTGAGGCCGAGGCCCGTCGTGCGGTCGACCTCCGCGAGGCGGAGCGACGGGCCGCCGAACTGCGGGAGGCGGAGGAGGTGGCTGCCGCCCTCCGCCGTGAGGCCGAGCTGCTCGAGGTCGAGTTGCGCGAGGCCCAGCAGCGCGAGGCGGAGGCGCGACGTGAGGCCGAACTGAAAGAGACGGAACTCCGCGAGGTCGAGTTGCGCCGAGAGATGGAACTACGTCGGGAGGCCGAGTTGCGCGAAGCGGAGCTGCGCGAGGCCGAACTGCGTCGCGAAGCGGAACTCCGAGATGCGGAGTTCCGACGCGAGATGGCCCTGCGTGAGGTCGAGCGGCGGGAGGCGGAGTTGCGTCGCGAGGACGAGCTCCGGGAGGCGGAACTGCGTCGTGAGGTGGAGCGTCGCGAAGAGGAACTGCGTCGTGAGGCGGAACTGCGAGAGATCGAGTTGCGCGAGGCGGAACTGCGGCGCGAGGCGGAGTTGCGCGAGCTCGAGTTGCGCGAGGCCGAGTTGCGGCGCGAGGCGGAACAGCGCGAGGTCGAACTTCGGGAGGCGGAACGTCGGGAGGCGGAGCTGCGCCGTCAGGCCGAGGAGCGGGAGGCCGAACTGGTGCGGCAGGCCGAGGAGCGCGTGGCCGAGATCCTCGGTCAGGCGAGGTCGCGGGAGGCGGAACTGCTCGAGGCCGTACTCCTGCGCGAGTCGGAGTTGCTACGAACCTCGGAACTGCGCCGAAAGTCGAATGAGCGGCGAGAGGCTGGGAATCTCGAGAACGTGGAGTTGCGACACCTGGTAGTTGATCAGCCGGTGCTCGGTGAACTCGTTATCGATTGGGGTGTTGAGGAGACCGAACTGGGCGATCTGGTGGTCGAGGCCTGGGGCGGGGTCGCTCCGCTGACCCCGGCGGCTCCGGCCGCGCCCGTGGCCCCGACGGTTTCAGCCACCCCGGTCACACCCGTCACACCCGTCACACCGGTCGAGACGGTCGCACCGCTCGCGCCGGTGGCGCCCGTCGGCGGGATGGAATTGGTGTCGCCCTCGGTCGAGTTCCAGCCCATCCGTCGACCGCAGTCGCTGCAGGAGCGATCGAACTTCATCGAACGCTCGGCGCTCGAGCGTCGCCTCTCGATGCTCGAGAGCCGCACCGACGCGCACTCCATCGCCTGGGCGGCGCAGGTCCGCGAGAGGTTGGCATCCCTCGGCGACTGATCTCCGGATCGCGGCGGTGAGGAGGTCGCGTTCGGCATCGGTCCGGATCACCCGTACGATCTCTCACTCGTGAGTCTGATCGCACGCGACCTGTCGGTCGAGATCGCCGGAAAGTCGATCGTCGACGACGTGTCGTTCGAGGTGCGTCCCGGCGACAAGGTTGGCCTCGTCGGTCGCAACGGCGCAGGCAAGACCACCTTGTTCCGCGTGCTCGGTGGGGCGACGGCCCCGCGCGCGGGCACGGTGCGTCGTGCCGGGGCCACCGGGTTTCTCTCGCAGGATCCCCGCGCCGACGACACCCCGCCGGGCACGACCGGTCTGCGCCACGTGCTGTCCGGACGTGGGCTGGACGCCGCCCTCGAACGACTCGAGCACGCAACGGCGGCGCTCGACGACGATGCGTCGGCGAGCGCCATCGCCGCCTTCGCCGAGGCCCAGGAGCACTTCGAGCACCTGGGTGGGTACGCGGCCGAGGCGGAGGTCCATCGCATCGTGGCCGGACTGGGACTGGCCGCCGACCGCCTCGAGCGTCCCGTCGAGGTCCTGTCCGGGGGTGAGCGACGTCGACTGGAACTGGCCCGGATCCTCTTCGCCGGGTCGGATCTGCTGCTGCTCGACGAGCCGACCAACCACCTCGACGCCGATGCCCGTGACTGGGTGATCCGCCATCTGCGCGCCTTCGCTGGCGCGCTGGTCGTCATCAGTCACGACCTCGGACTGCTCGACGATGCCATCACCAGGGTGATGCACCTCGACCGTGAGTTCGAGGAGGCGGCGGGGGAGTTGATCGAGTACCGCGGCACCTACTCCCGGTACCTGGCGGCGAGGGCCGACGACGAGGCCCGCACGATGGCGGTGGCGACGCGGCAGGCGAAGGAGATCACGAGGCTCAGGAGTCGGGCTGATTCGATGCGCGGTCAGACGGCGAAGCGGGCCCGGGTGGCCAAGAACCTCGATGCGCGGGCCGAGCGCATCGCTGCCACCCGCGTCGAGGCCCCGCGGGCGAAGCGACGTCTCGACGTGCGACTGCCCGAGCCGCCCCCTGTCGGGAGGACCGTCCTCGCCGCCGATGGACTGTGGAAGAGCTTCGGACCACTCGACGTGTTCGAGGACGTCTCGTTCGATGTCGGTCGGGGAGAGCGGCTGCTCGTGCTGGGCCTCAATGGCGCCGGCAAGTCGACACTGCTCAAGGTCCTGTCGTCGCGAGTCGACGCCGATCTCGGCGAGGTCCGCGTGGATGCGCGGGCCCGACTCGGGTTCTTCGCCCAGGAGCACGAGGACATCACCGCCGGTCGCGATCTTCTCCAGCACATGCACGACGGCGCCGACCTGGGTGACGCGCAGGCCCGTGCCGTGTTGGGCATGTTCGGGTTCTCGGGCGACAAGGTGCTCCAGGACGCCGCCACCCTCTCGGGTGGCGAGAAGACGAAACTCGCCCTGGCCCGGCTCGTCGCCGGCACCCGGAACCTGCTCCTGCTCGACGAGCCGACCAACAACCTCGACCCGGGCTCACGCGCCGCGATCGGCAGCGCACTGGCCGGCTGGGCGGGGACGATGGTGCTCGTGAGTCACGATCCCGAGTTCGTCCGCGAGTTGCGACCGGACCGGGTGTTGCTCATGCCCGAGGGAGTGCTCGACCACTACTCCGACGACATGATCGATCTGGTGGTGCTGGCCTGACCGTTCGTCGGCCGTACCTTGGTGACGTGACCCACGAACGTCCGACCGGCACGCTCGACGACATCGTGCGGACGGCGGCCGCATCGCAACCGTCGGCACCAGCGCTGCTCGACGGTCGACGAACACGCACGTTCGCCGAGTTGCACGACCGCATTGGTCGCACGGTCGCTGCGCTCGACGGACTCGTCGGCCCCGGTGTCGCCGTCGCCGCGCTCGGGCCCAACGAGTGGGGCTGGATCGACGCCTACTACGGGGTGCCGGCCTCGGGCCGACTGCTCGTCCCGCTCAACCACCGACTCCATGCGGTCGAGCTGGCCGACATGGTCCGGCGCGCCGCAGTCGGCCTCGTGCTCGGCGACCCCGATCATCTGGCCCGGTTGCGCGCCGTCGACGACACGATTCCCACCGTCGACTGGTCGGCGTGGGATGCACTGCTCGACGCTGCGTCGCCGAAGGGAACGAGCGCGGCCGTCACGTCGACCGATCCGGCCTGGCTGTTGTTCACCAGCGGCACCACCGCGACGCCGAAGGGCGCACTGTTGTCGCACGCGTCGTTGTCGGCCTCGGTGGCGGCCAGTGACGCCGCCCGACCCGTCGAACCCGATGACGTCTACGTGTACCCCTTTCCGCTGTGCCATGTCGCCGGGTACAACGTGCTGCAGCGACACACCAACGCGCGGCCGTTGGCGCTGCTCGACGGGTTCGAGGCCGTGCGGTTCTGCGACGTGGTCGAAGCCACGTCGGCGACGTCGTGCTCGCTGGCCGCCACCATGCTGGCGTCGTTGCTCGATCTGCTCGATGCCGAACCCGAACGACGCTCGCAACTGTTGACCTTGCGCTCGATCGCCTACGGCGCATCACCCATGCCCACTGCGCTGTTGCGCCGGGCCGACGCCATGCTCGGCGTCGATCTCGGTCAGGGCTACGGCATGACCGAGTTGTCGGGGAACGCCGTGTTCCTCGATGCCCCCACCCATCGACGTGGTCTGGATGCTGATCCGTCACTCCTGTCCGCCGCCGGGGTCCCGGCCCCCGGGGTCGAGGTCCGGATCGTCGATGACGATGGAGTCGAACTCGCCGACGGGCAGGTGGGGGAGATCGCCGTTCGGGCACCCCAGGTGATGGTGGGGTACCTCGACGATCCGGTGGCCACGTCGGCGACCATCGTCGACGGATGGTTGCGCACCGGCGACCTCGGACGACTCGATGACGGACTGCTCCGGGTCGTGGACCGTCGCAAGGACATGATCATCACCGGGGGTGAGAACGTGGCCTCGCTCGAGGTGGAGGAGGTCGTCATGTCCCATCCGTCGGTGGCCCGGGTGGCGGTCATCGGTGTGCCCGACGTCCGTTGGGGGGAGAACGTGTGCGCCGTCGTCGTACCGGTCGACGCCGACGCATTCGACGTCGAGGCCGTGGCCGCCCATGTTCGTTCGCGACTGGCCGGCTTCAAGGTGCCGCGGCACTGGTGGCTGGTCGATGCCCTGCCGGTCAATGCCGCCGGCAAGGTGACCAAGGCCGAGTTGCGACGACAGGTGGACGAGGATCCGTCCGTGGTCGGCCCCCGGCACTGAGGCCTTGGTAGGGGCGCACTGCGCCCCCGACGTCGATTCCGCCGGGCATACTTCGTGTCCTATGTTGCGCGTCGTGCATCCACGACTCCGGTCCCGGTTCCAAGGG
>JBJTGD010000117.1:0-14323 GCA_046093735.1 Acidimicrobiia bacterium
GGGTATCGATCGCATCGCCCGGGAGATCAAGCTCGACGTACGTCCCACCACCGAAGCGATCCAGGAGCTCGAGGATGCAGGGTGGGTGGATGTGATTCGGGAGACGAACCACTCGAACCGCTACTTTGCCGCCATCCCGGAGTGCATGACCCGGGCCGTGCAACTGCTGGCCCGAGAGCGCAAAGGTAAGACCCGTCACGGCCGCCTCGTGTGTGCGACAGCACCGTTGCTGCTCGACCAGGCGATGGTCAGTCTCGGGGCCGACCCAACCCAGATCGACCCGAAAGAACTCCGCAAGGTCGAAGGTCGAGTGCGACAGCTCCTCTCTCGGACGTACGACGTCGAGTGGGAAGCAACTCAGATCGTGAGTTGGCTCTTGATGGAACTACCGAGTGAGGTGCATGAACCGATCGGGTACGTCCTCTCTCGTCTCGCTGCGTACGGGCGCACGTTCAAGGGTCGATTGAACCGGGATCCGAGAACGGCTCAGATCGTTGACCCCGCTTCTGCTTCGATGGTGTTCGACACGATCAGCCGGCTTGCCGGGCAACTGTCGACGACGCATGGCCACACCTGGTTGCACTGACCCTCCGACGAGATCAGCTGTTGCCGTTTCCAGTTCGCTGTCGTTGGGCAGTAAGTCGGTCGAGTTTCCAGAGGACGGTCACCGCCTGGGCTGTCGCTTCGCCGATCGACGCGCCTCGGCGACGGGCTTGACGCACGAGAGAGCCAAGCCGTCTGTCATCCAGGTAGGCGAAGATGTCATCGGCTGAGAGTTGCGGATGCGCGCTCATGACGGCGTGAGAGTATCGATGAGTAGAGCGACACAGGCCTTTTGTCTTCCCCACGTTTCTCCCCGCGATGTAGCGTTTGCCCATGTCAAACCCCGCGAAATTGGCATACCCAGCGACGCCGGGCGACAGACAAAATGCAGTGGTTCTTAGGAAACACGCGAGATGCAGAGAGCGGCGGCGGCGTGGCTCACAACCAGCCGCGTGCACGGCGCACCGTTGCCCGTAACTCGGCGGCGACCCTCGCTCCCGGGTGCTGCGACCAGCGCGCCGCCACGTACCCGTCTGGCCTGAGCAGAACAGCCCCATCGTCACCCAGACCGAATGCCTTCTGTACATGTCGTTCATCGATGGTGAACGGACTGACGTCGTTCTCGACCGCAAGGGTCAGCCAGGGCTGAGCGCTCGAGCACAAGAGCGCGAAACCGTGCCGAACCGTGTCGAGCGTCGACAACGTCCCGCCCTCATGGTTGATCCAGGCGTGCGGCCCACGATGTCCGGGGCGAGCGACGGGAACGTAGTCCCCGACAGGATCGGACACTGTTGGGGCGTCGGTTCCATCCGGGATGATCACGCCACTGTCGTAGACGTGGCCGAATTCCATCCCAGCAAAGTTCCCATAGCGATGAGTACGGGCGACGGCCTCGCTCGGCGAGAGTCCTTCCGGGTGCTCACCTCTGCCAGCTTGGGCGACCGCCCAGACAGATCGCGAGTTGTCGAAGGACCGCTGTGCGTTCCACGTGGCGACGGGACGACGTTCCTGTTCGAACGAGTCGAGAAGCGCGGGTCCAGCAACACCTGACAGCACAGTCGCCAACTTCCAAGCGAGATTGTGTGCGCTTTGGATCCCCGTGTTCATCCCGAAACCACCGGTCGGGGGCATCTGGTGCGCTGCGTCACCGACGAGGAAGATCCGTCCTTCCCGGAAATGTTCGGCGACCAGAACGTTCATGATCCATGGCGTGATCGCCAGTACATCGACATCGATGCTCGCGTCGCCGACCGCCTGTCTGATCCAACTGACGCAGCGTTCGGCGTCGAAGCTGTCGCGCGTACTGGCGGCACCGTCGTAGGAGATCTGGCACAGCCAACGGTCGGATCCGTCGAGCGGTTGAAAGACGCCTCGGTGACCGGTGTCAGCCACCCAGTACATCACGCCACGGCGATGGTCGGTCCATGGGGAAAGGTCGGCACGGAAGTGGACGTTGATGTTGTGGCTGCCAGCTGCGCGTCCGACGAGAGGGACTCCCAAAGCCTCACGGGTTCGGCTGCCAGCCCCGTCGGCCGAGACGAGATAAGGACCCAAGATGTCGTACTCGTCCCCCGTCGACCGATCTCGTACGTGAACACGGACCAGGTTCTCTTCTTGGTGAGCCGCCATCACCTCGGTGTCGAACCGTACGGTCACCTTCCCTGAGGCGATCGCAGCTTGGAGGAGAACTGGTTCGATCCGGTCCTGCGAACTGAGGACCGGACGCTCAGGGCTGATGTGGTCCCCCGGTCCGGAGAAACCGGGGGTGCGGACCCTTCCGTACTCCTCACCCGCAAGTGTCCGCGTGTACACGATCTGCGCCGTCCAGCCCTCCGGGAGATCGAGTTCACGAAGCCGCTGCTTCACTCCGCCATCCCACTGGCGGGCCACCTCCATTGTCCGTGTGTTGATATTCCGTGCCTTGGGGTGGACGGCGGTCCCAGGATGACGCTCGAGCACGATGGAGCGAATATCGAACCGCGCCAGTTCGAGAGCCATCGCCAACCCGACGGGTCCGGCTCCGCAGATGACGACGGGCTGTGTGAGCTCACGTGCCCCGTCGACCACAGGTGACCGGAAGGCTCGTCTCATCGGGACCTCCGTGTCGATGTCCGCCCTGACTTCCGGTGGTGCGCGGGCGCCGAGTGACGAGGCGCGCAGTTGACGGTCACCATCTGTCGAGGTGAACCACATCATCGACGGGTCGACGAGTCGTCGGCCCGTAGCGGCCGGCTGGCCAGCCGAGTGCGATCATGCACGCAGGCCTGACCGAACGGGGGAGCCCGAGGATCCGCCGCGAACGACGTGCCGACCACAATGGCAGCGTGATGAGCGAGGCGCCCAAGTCGAGAGATCGCGCAGCCAGCAGGATGTTCTGCACGGTCGGGTAGATCGATCCGTAGTAACTGCTCTTCGCGACGTACGGCCCAGTGGGTCGGCCACCGGCAAGGCACGCGACGACGATCACCGGAATCGACTCGAAGTGGTCGATCTGATGCTGCACCGCATCGAGCATGCGGGCGTTCGAGGGAGTGGACGAATCGATGGTTCGCCTGTACAGAGGCCAAGCACGGCGGTACAGACGAGCAAACCGGCCTTTGATCTCTGTGTCGCGGACAACGATGAACTCCCAGTTCTGACCGTTGGAACCGGTCGGTGCCTTCAGGCCGAGCTCGATGCACCTCCGAACGATCGACTGATCGACCGGCCGATCGGTGAGCCGGCGAATCGATCGCTGTGTCTCCATCATCTCGGCGATCGGGCGATTCAGACCGTCGAAGGTGGAGTCCGTCATCGGGACACCACAGCGCGGTCGGGAACCCAATTGCCGTGGAAGCCATGTGGGACGCGCGCGGGAAGTTCGATACGCGCCAATGCAGGGGCGCTCAGGTCGCGCGCATCGAGAATGACGACATCGCTCCGGTCCCGCGTCGCGTCGTAGACGTACGAGATCAACCAGCCGTCGTCCTCGCTGACACCATCGGGACGGGCGACGAACGCCGGCTCGACCGAGCCTCGGCCAGGGCCGTGATCGTGGACTGTCGTGATCCCGGCGACGAAGTCGTGCTTGAAGGTCGCTCCAGGGGCGAACGCCTCGCCGACACCGGCGCAGTAGCCGTATCGGTGGAAACGTCCGGTGAGGCTCCCGCGCACACGCGGAAACTCCTGCGTCCGCTCGTCCACCACTTCGCGACGCACTACGCGTTGAGCGAGATCGACGGTCCACCGTTCGAGGACGGGCAACGAGTCTCCGGCCGGTCCCCAGACGTCGTCGACGAACATACGCTCATACGTGACGATGTCGATCACGACGTTCCCGTCAGCGTCGTCGTAGGCGTTCAGCGGATGGTAGGCGTAGCAGGGCTCGAGCTCACACCAGATCGGGGCGCCGACGCCACCGCCCAGGGGCACCAGCCCGACGCGCGCGCCGTAGTCGGGATTCCAGCGGAACGGGAAGCTGAAAGAGCCGGACAGCGCGAGGTCGAGGTCGACGGTGACCGGGAGGTCGTAGACCACGGCGAACCGCTCGGTGATGGACATGTCGTGCACCATTGACATCCCGGGGAGCGCGATATCGGTGACCGACTTCACCCTCCCGTCACTGCCGACGACCACGTACTCGATGTGGTCGAGCAGCTCCTGCCACGAATAGCACATCGCGTGGAGGTCACCGGTGGCTGGATCGACCTTCGGATGTGCGGTGAGCCCATGGGGCAGCGTCCCATCGAAGTCGCTGCGCTGCAACGTCTCGAGTTCGAACCCGATCTCGACCGGTGGCGTGCCCGCCTCGACCATCGCGTACGTCCGGCCGGCGAAGGCGCCGACATTGGTGTTCGGAGAAAACTCAGGACGCCGGCGGCTACCCGGAATTCGTGGTTCACCGAGCGCATCGCTCACCTCATCGCTGCGGACCCAGCGGTTCCGGTACCACTCGGCGCGCCCTCCTCTGATGCGTACTCCGTGCACCATGCCATGCCCCGAGAACCAGTGATTCGTGGCAGGGTCGACGGGCGCGACCGGGTTCGGACCGTTGCGTAGTAGCCGTCCTTCGAGCTCGATCGGGATGACTCCGTGGACTGGGAGATCGAATGAGGTGATCTCCTCGTGCACCGGCGCGAAGTTCCCGTCGAAATAGATGTTCCTACTTGTTGGCATTGCATTTCCCCCCGTCCCAACTGATGTGTTGACGATGCTATATCAGCGTTATAGCATCGTCAACAATTTCGTGTGATTGGAGGTTTGCGAGATGAGTGTCGAGTACGCGATCACTGGTGAGGTGGCGCAGATCACCTTGAATCGGTCGACGGCGATGAACGCGATCGATGGCGAAATGACGGCGCAACTCCGGGCAGCGGTCGATCGGTTCGAGGGTGACCCGGGAGTGCGGGTCGCCATCCTCACGGGCACAGGCCGTGCCTTCTGTGCCGGGATGGACCTCAAGGCGTTCGCCGCTGGTGAGGGACCGGCCGTGCTCGAAGGCCCCGGTCATTTCGGGGGGTTCGTCGCGCGCCAGCGCACGAAGCCGGTGATCGCTGCCGTGAATGGACCTGCGCTTGCCGGTGGACTCGAGCTGGTGCTGGCCTGCGACTTGGTGATCGCCTCGACTGCTGCAACGTTCGGTGTACCAGAGGTATTGCGCGGTATCTTCGCCGGAGCTGGAGCTGTGATCCGACTCCCCCGGCGGATCCCGAGGGTGCACGCCATGCGCCTGTTGCTGACGGGCGAGACCATCAGCGCAATACGAGCTCGTGACCTCGGGTTGGTCAACGAGGTGGTCGAGCCTGATGAGCTCTTGCCAAGAGCTGTCGATTTGGCCGATGCGATCTGCCGAGCAGCACCGCTGTCGATTGCTGCCACACTGCGGCTTGCGCGACTCGCCGGCGACGGTGACGAAATCGAGCTCTGGGCAGCCAACGAACGGGAGTGGCAGGGCATCGTCGGATCAATGGACGCCGCCGAGGGACCGATGGCATTCGCCGAGAAGCGGGCCGCGACATGGACGGGGCGCTGACATGACGACATCGGCGACCGATCTCGACCAGTCGATGCATGTCAGAGATACGCCCATCCCGCGCATCGGGTTGTGGTACGACCTGCGCAACCCGCAGCCCCGCACACGGTCGTTCACCGATCTCTATGCATCGACGATCGAACAGCTGCGATGGGCGGAGTCCCTTGGGATCGGTTCGGCGTGGTTCAGCGAGCACCATTTCGCACCTGACGGATACTGCCCCTCCCCGCTCATTGTTGCCGCCGCAGCTGCGAACGCAACCTCGACGATGCGCTTGGGTACGAACCTGATGCTGCTACCCCTCCACGACCCGCTCAGAATCGCTGAGGACGCGGCGGCGGTGTCACTTCTGTCGGGTGGTCGCTTCGACCTCGGCGTCGGCCTCGGCTACCGATTGATGGAGTTTGAGGCCTTCGGACGATCCATCCGTCACCGACCGTCGCTGATGGAGGAAGCCGTCGAAATCATCCGCACCGCATGGAGTGGTGAGGAGATCAACACAACAGGTAAGCGATTCCATCTTCGCGGCGTGACCATGGCGCCACCACCGGATGCACTCCCACGACTCCTCATGGGTGGCCTTGCTGAGCCGGCGATCCAGCGGGCTGCAAAGTTGGCTGACGGGTTCTTGTCCACCCAGAACGCCTCCATCGACACGTTCGAACGAGCGCACGACGCACTCGGCAGGGAAGATCGGTCCCCGGTGTTCGCAGCCCAGTGGGCCATCGTGGCCGAGGACCCCGATCGGGAATGGGTGCGCGTCGGCGACCGTGCGCTCTATCAGATGAACACCTATATCGAATGGGGAGCCTTTGGCCCGCCCGAGTCGGTTCCACGATTCGCGGACCGGGATCAACTCCGCGCGTCCGGTCTGTACCACGCCTGGGATCCTGACACTGCCGCCCTGCACCTCGCCACACTCTGGCGTCGCCACCCTGGAATTGAAGACATCCATTTCTGGGCGCAGCTCCCCGGAGAGAGTGTCGAATCAGGCTCGGCTCGAGTCGAAGTCCTTGCCAACAGGATGGCTCCGCGGCTACGCGAACTGCTATCGGACCAGACATGAGCGCGAGTTCGGCGCGCACGGTCGTGGTCACCGGTGGGGCCACGGGCATCGGTCGTGAAATCTCCACGACGCTCGCAGACGCCGGCTGGCGGGTCGCCATCTGGGACCGGACCTCACCCGAGTCGCCACTGCACGACCAGATCCTGTCGGTGACTGCCGACGTGACCGAGCCGACATCGTTGGAAACGGCGTTGCGCAGCACCGAACGCGAGATCGGGCCGATCGATGCATTGGTCAACAACGCTGGAATCGACCATGTCGGTCCGTTCGTCGAGAGCACACCCCACCAGTGGGACGACATCGTCAGCGTCAACCTGCTCGGTGCGATTCGTTGCACACGACTCGTCTTGGATGGGATGGTCGAGAGGAGTCACGGTCGGATCGTGTTCATCGCGTCTGACGCCGGCAAGGTCGGAGGAGCGAACGAGGCCGTGTACTCCGCGAGTAAAGGTGGAGTTATCGCCTTCGCCAAGGCGCTCGCTCGGGAAGTTGCACCGAGCGGCGTACTGGTCAACTCCGTGTGTCCGGGTCCGGTCCAGACAGCTCTGCTCCGTCAACTCGCCGAGCATTCGAGCCAGCAGGTTGCCCGGCTGACGCGCGCGATCCCGCTCGGTCGTGTCGGCCACCCGAGCGATGTGGCCGCGCTCGTCGGCTTCCTGCTGAGCGACGGCGCCAACTACATCACCGGGCAGGCCTGGTCCGTGTCCGGCGGATTGACGATGGTCTGAACCGGCGAGATCGAAGTTTGCGCTATATCGTTGTTACAGGTTGTCGGAACGGAGAGACCAGTGGGGCGCAAGCAGGACGATGTCAGCGACGCAGTGATCCAAACAGCGTGTCGGTTGCTTTCGACTGAAGGTGCCGAGGCACTGACCACCCGTCGGATCGCTGCGGAGGCCGGTACCACCACCATGGCGATCTACACGAGGTTCGGCGGCAAGGAAGGTGTTACCGCCGCCGTCTACGTCGAGGGATTTCTCAAGATGGAACGAGCGTTGTCCAGGGCGATGAAGGGCAACAGCGATCCGGTGTCGACGATCGTGGCCGGGGCGCTGGCATACCGCCGATTCGGCTTGCGCCACGCTTCCTACTACGGCGTGATGTTCCATCGAACAGTGCAGGGATTCGAGCCGGACGAAGAATGTCGTCGTATCGCTTTGCGCAGCCTCGACCTGCTCGGTCTCCAAGTGCAGCGGGCGATCGGCGATTCCCGGGCCGACTTGGATGTCACTTCTGTGACGTTGGCGGTCTGGGCCCTCTGTCACGGAGCAACATCGATCGAACTCGATCAGGCGATGACGATGGTCTCCGATCCGGAAGCCGATCTTGAGGACGCGATTCGGGCGCTACTCCGAGGCTTCTCCATCGGCACGGCGTGAACGTTCGCGGTTTATCGACACCAGAGTTCAGCCGTTGAGCGAATGGCTTGGACGGTTGACAACGCGAGATGAGCGTGGTCACGCCATTCCCACTTTCCATTGCGCTCGTAGACCGAGCCGTCTGCCGTACGTCGTGCTGTCTGTGTTCTCATGTGCGTACCAGTCGTCCGTGTCGATGACGGTTCATTTTCGTAGAGCTTTTAGTCGGTCGAGTTTCCAGAGAATGGTCACCGCTTGGGCCGTCGCCTCGCCGATCGACACACCACGGCGACGGGCTTGACGAACGAGAGTGCAAAGGCGCACATCATCGAGGCACGAGAAGACTTCATCGACTGACAGTCGCGGAGGAGTGTTCATGACGACGTGAGAGTATCGATCAGTTGAACGACAGAGGCCCGCTGCCTTCCCCACATTTCACCCCGCGATGTAGCGTTTCCCCATGTCTTTCCCCGCGAAAATGGACTACCGGGAGACGTCGGGCAACAAACAGAAAATGCTTTCTGCCTGGAAAAGAGAGATTTCCCTGGAGCGGGTGACGGGAATCGAACCCGCGTTCTCAGCTTGGGAAGCTGATGTTCTGCCATTGAACTACACCCGCAGAACTCTTCGCAGAGGCTAGCGGTGGCCAGAGCGGGCTGTCATCTGCGGCCCGGAGCTCAAACCAACTACGGTATGAAACGTGATTCTCTCGGATCGAAGTCTGCGCGAAGCCCTCGCTGCCGGTCGAATTCTCATCGATCCAATGGACGACAAACTCATCCAACCGTCTTCCATCGACGTTCGCCTCTCCAACTTGTTCCGTGTCTTCCGCAACCACACCGCTGGCATCATCGATGTCAAGGTCGACCAGACGGATCTCACCGAACTTGTCGAGGTGCCCGAAGATGGTGTGTTCATGCTCCACCCGGGCGAGTTCGTTCTCGGTTCGACGCTCGAGCGCATCGGTGTACCGAATGATCTCGTTGCTCGAATCGAAGGCAAGAGTTCTCTCGGGCGTCTGGGACTCCTCATCCACTCGACTGCCGGTTTCATCGATGCCGGCTTCGACGGACACGTCACGCTCGAACTGGCCAACGTCGCCAGTCTTCCGATCACGCTCTATCCGGGCATGAAGATCGGCCAAGTCAGCTTCATGCAGATGACCACACCCGCTGATCAGCCCTACGGTCAAGGCGCTCGAGGGTCGAAATACCATGGGCAGCGAGGACCAACGCCCAGTCGTTATTTCGAGAATTTCCGCACAGACTGAGTCTGTCTTCGGTCGAACTCCCGAAACACCGGGAACCAGAAGGCGGAAACGGACGTCTGATGGACATGACACGGACACCTCATCAATCCCGGACAGTCACATTCACTCGGCGGCTGCGATATGCAGCCGCACCGGCCATCGCTGCGGCACTGGTCATGTCCAGTTGCAGTGGCGGAGGAGGCGGTGACACGAGTTTTTCCGGTGGCCAGGAAACCCAAGACTCCGTCGAGAGCAGCTTCGAGGACTTCGCGTCATGTGACGCGTTCATCTCGTGGACGAAAGCCGAAATGCGCAAGCGAGTCGGTCCCTACGGTCTCGATGCGTATCCGTGGTTGTATGCCCGCAGTTCGATGGAGGGTCTGTACGAAGCGCCGATGGCAGACATCGCGTCGGCCGCGGGTGGCATCATGCCCGATACGTCGGTGACCAACACCCAGGAGATCGACGTCGATGAAGGTGACATCGTCGAAACCGACGGCCGCTTCGTCTACAGCATCGTCGACAATCGGTTGCGCAGTGTCGATCTCGACTCCGCAACTCTGCTCGAAGAAATCGATCTGCCCACAGGTGACTCGCAGATGATTCTCTCTGGCAGTCGTCTGATCCTCGTCACCAGCCAGTGGGATGCAACGGCCGACACCGTTGTCACCATCTTCAGTGTCGCTGACGGCAAGCTCTCCTTCGAGAGTCGTACCCATCTCGAAGGTCAACAGGTGTCCGTTCGCTCAGTCGGCGACAATGTGTACGTCACGATCCGCAGCGGCATCGTCGAGCGTCTCGATTTCGTGACTCCGCGCGATGGAACCGAAGATCAGTTGAAGGCCGCGGAGAAGCGGAACCGCAAAGTGATCGATGAACTGACGGCAGATCAGATTCTCCCGCGCATGTTCGACGAGAGTGAGATCGGTGGTCGGGGAGAGATCTCTCCAGCCCTCGACTGTTCAGCTGTCGGTCACCCGAATGTTTTCAGTGGTTGGGGCATCACATGGGTTGCGCGAATCCCGACAACTGATGAGGCGAGCATCTCAGGAGATGTGGGCATCCTCGCCGACTCTCAGAATGCCTACACCTCGTCGTCGTCACTGTATGTCGCTACGACTCGATGGGATGACACAACGAATGAGGATCTTCTGCCAACGAAGCCTGAGCCGGTGCACACAGATCTTCACGCCTTTGCTCTGAACGACAGTGGGGCCTTCGAATACGCAGCATCAGGTCGAGTTCTCGGCACATTGCTCAACTCGTATTCGATGTCGGAATACGAAGGTGTGCTGCGAGTTGCGACCACGTCGTATGAATACGACTTCGGCAAGGGACAGGACAACGGAGTTCATTCCTTCCGCCTCGAGGACGGACATCTCGCCGAGATCGGCTCCGTACGCGGTCTCGGTCGTGGCGAGATGATCCAGGGAGTTCGATTCGATGGTCCCCGTGGCTATGTCGTCACGTTCCGCCAGGTCGATCCGCTCTATGTTCTCGATCTTTCGAATCCGGAAACACCGGAATTGGTCGGAGAGCTCAAGATTCCCGGCTACTCGACATATCTCAAGCCGATCGACGGTGACCGTGTGATTGCGATTGGCATGTCTGGGACCGAGACCGGCTTCATCACGGGTGTGCAGGTGTCGGTCTTCGATGTCGCCGATCCGAGCGATCCGAAGTTGGTGGCGACCAGCGACATCGGTGACTGGAGTGAAGCAACATGGGATCCGCATGCGTTCCTCTGGTGGTCGCAGACCGGCCAGATCGTGGTCCCACGTGAGCTCATGTGCGAGGTTCCGGGAAGCACAGAATGCGGTTCGGCAGTCGTGCTGCGACTCGAAGGAACCCAATTGAGCGAGCAGGGACGCATCGTGCAGTGGTTCCCGATCCGTCGTTCGGTCATCGCTCAGGGTCGTTTGGTCACGGTGAGTGCGGGTGCGGTTCTCGTCACCGAGCTCGACACTCTGCGCTCGACCCAAGAGATCCGCTTCGACGTTCCGGGTTTCGACGGTGAAGAGGATTTCCCACTCTTGACCGACTGAGACGTCCGTACACTGCAACGGATGTCTGGTCCCTTGCAGATTTCGTTCGTGACGTCTGCCAAGGACGTGGCCACCCTGCCGGACACTCCGGCAGAGGTGGCCTTTGTCGGTCGCTCCAACGTGGGGAAGTCATCGCTGATCAATGCTTTGGCGAACCACAAGCAGCTCGCTCGTGTCTCGAATACTCCGGGCCGAACTCAGCTCATCAACTTGGTCACCCTCCCGGGAGGGGGAGCGATCGTCGACCTTCCCGGCTACGGCTATGCGGCGGTTCCCGGTCGTATCAAACAGAGTTGGCAGAAGATGATCGAGGGGTATCTCTTGAAGAGAGAATCCCTGGTGAATGTTTTCGTTCTCGTCGATGGGGAGATCGGTCCGACGAAACTCGACGTTCAGATGCTCACGTGGTTGCGGGAGAACGGCGTGCCTCACACTGTTGTGGCAACCAAACACGACAAGGTCAAGTCGTCGAAACGCGATACGCGCAAACGAGAGCTTTCTGCCGGCTGCATGCTCGATCCCGGTGACATCGTCTGGGTCAGTGCCACCAAAGGCACCGGAATCGAGACCTTGCGATCACTCGTTGTCGGTCACCTGAGCTGAGTCACTCGCCAGCGACTGGAGTCTGCAGCGGAGCGGGTGGGTTCGCCAGTTCACGCTCGCCGTTCTCGATCGCCTCGAGAAGGTGAATCGCAATGTCAGCAACCTTGACCGCATCCTCTTCAGCACCAGCAGCCTTCACGCCGTCGTCGAGCATGATGTAGCAGAACGGACATGCCGTTGCGACACGGCTCGCTCCCGTGCTGATGGCCTCACGTGCTCGCTCATCGTTCACCTTGGTGCCGATGGATTCCTCCATCCACATGCGGGCACCACCGGCGCCACAACACATGCCCTTCGTGCCATTGCGAGGCATCTCGACGACTTCGATTCCCTTGATCGAAGCGACAACCTTGCGCGGTGCCATGTAGACGTCGTTGTGACGGCCGAGGTAGCACGAGTCGTGATATGTGATGCGCTCTTCGAGTGAAGCATTGCTCACGTCCAACTTGCCCGAATCGATCAACTGCTCGAGCAGTTGCGTGTGGTGGATCACTTCGTAATTGCCACCGAGCTGGGGATACTCGTTCGCGAGAGTGTTGAAGCAGTGTGGGCACTGGGTGATGATCTTCTTGACTCCCATGCCGTTCAGCATGTCGACGTTCGGAATGGCGAGCATCTGGAACAGGTACTCGTTTCCCGAACGGCGAGCCGAGTCTCCCGTGCACATTTCACTCGGTCCGAGGATTGCCACATCAATGCCTGCTCGCTTCAGCAACTTGGCCATCGACTGGGTGACCTTCTTGTTCTATGCGTCGAACCATCCTGCACAGCCGACACAGTAGAGGTATACGTGGGTCAGTGCCTGACCCGGATCGACGATGTCGACATCGAGGCCATTGGCCCAATCTCCGCGCTCGCCCTGGTTCATCGCCCACGGGTTGCCCTGGTTCTCCATGGCTCGGTAGGCGTTTCCGAGTTCGGTCGGGAAATTGCTCTCCATCAGCGACAGATAGCGGCGCATGTCGAGGATCTTGTCGAGAATTTCGATGTTGACCGGACAGATCTCGTCACATGCCTTGCACGAGGTGCAGGCCCACACTTCTTCAGCGGTGATGCGTTCGAACAGCGAGTTGGCGCCGATCGTGATCTCGGCGTCGGTGCCGATCGGGGGAGTGACCTTGCCGCCAGGGGCGTGGGCAGCAGTCGCAGCCATTACTTCGCCAGTCTTGAGAACGATCTCACGAGGGTCGAGCGGCTTGCCAGTCGCATGTGCGGGGCACACGCTCGTGCATCGTCCGCACATCGTGCAGGCATCGGTGTCGAGTAGTTGCTTCCACGTGAAATCTTCGACGACAGCCGCACCGAACGTCTCGAGTGATGTCTCGGTGAGATTGGGCATCGCCTTCATCGCGCCCTTCGGACGATCGCGATCGCGCAGATACATGTTGAGCGGTGAGGTGAAGATGTGGCGCAACATCGTGATCGGCAGAATCACGAGGAAGATCACGAACGTCAGCACGTGGGCGATCCACCAGCCCTGATGCCACAGCTCGAGCGTTCGCTGAGCGGAGCCGTCGACGAGTTGGGCGAGTGGGTAGCCGATGAACGACCACTTCTCGTGATCCATGTTCTCGCCCGATGCGGTGTTCTCAGCGATTCGGAACATCTCGGCTCCGAATCCGGTGACGCCAATTCCAAGCAGCACAGCCAGGATCACTGCGTGTTCGGGCTTCGACTTGATGCGAATGCGATATGGACGCTGCACGTATCGGCGAAGGATGGCCCACACGACACCGCCGGTGAACATGAGACCGGCAAAGTCGCCGACGAAGACGTACCCACGGTAGACGTCGCCGTGGAGGAACTTGAGGTTCTCGGGAAGCTGGTGGTCGAGCTCGAGAGCCGTTGTCACACCCAACAAGATGAGGAAGCCGAAATAGATGAGCGAGTGCATGAGACCCGCAGCCGAATCGCGCAAAAGAGTGCGCATGTAGACGCCGGCACGGAAGTCTGCAAGACGGCGCACGGCATTTTTGGTCGTGGTCTTGCGACGATCGGGAGCGCCTCGTTCCCAGTTGCGAATGCGGTCTGCGAAACGGAACGAACCCCATAACAGGAGCACAGGGATCACCGTGTAGAACGCCAACTTGAGCGGACCCGGAATGCCGCCGAACACGGGACGGTGAATCGGAGAGTCGCTTTCCCAACCGGTGATCAGGGGCAAGATTCCCGAGACAACGGTGAAGATTGCCAGGAACGATCCGAGGGCGATCGAGATCTGATACGGCTTGAGACGACGTCGGGTGGCAGAGGTCTCGGGTGCGGGGGTGTGCGTGCTCATGCACCGAGAACGCTACTCCCCAGTCATCAGGGACGTGAACCCCTTGTTCGCAGCTCGATCGAGCACCGAGTCGATGTTCGACCCGACTCTACGGCGGATGCGTCAGCCGAAGTACTGGCGGTCGAGTTCGCGGATGCGACCGGCCAACGTGGCTAGGAGTTTGTGCG
>JBJTGD010000118.1:0-3114 GCA_046093735.1 Acidimicrobiia bacterium
AGATGTTCACGATGTGGCCGCGACCCTGGTCGATCATCGCGTCGTGCACGGCGACGATGCCATGCAGTACGCCCTTCATGTTGATGTCGATGCAGCGGTCCCAGGCCTCGATGGCGCGTTCGTGATCGGCCCAGAAGGCCAGCGGCATGATGCCCGCGTTGTTGACGAGCACATCGATGGTTCCGAAGGTATCGAGTGCGGTCCGGGCCATGGCGCGCATGGCCGCGGCGTCGGTGACGTCGCATTCCACCGAGATCGCCTGCTGGCCGGCCGCCACGAGTTCGTCGGCCAGTTGCCGCACCGCCGGCCCGTCGATGTCGACGGCGACGACCCGGGCGCCGCGGGCGGCGGTCAGTTCGCACACGAGCAGACCGAAGCGGCCGCCAGCCCCGGTCACGACGATCGACTTCCCGGTGATGTGGTCGGGGCGGGGCCCGGTGCGTTCGGAGTCCATGGAACGACGGTAGTGGGCGTCGGTAGCCTGCGGTCGTGGCCACATGGAACGTCGAGCGGGTGCGGGCGTCGGTGGCCGAGGTGCACGGCCGCGACCTCCCGGCGGTGGTGCACCGGTGCGTGCGGATCGTCGAAGTGGAAGCGTCGGCGCTCGTGTTGGGTTCGACGCAGTCCTCCGACGATGTGGATCCAGTGGCGTCCGATCGTCTGGGCGTCGATGTCGTGCGTCGACGCAGCGGCGGGGGAGCGGTCCTGCTCGATCCCGGAGCGGCACTGTGGGTCGACGTCGAGATCGGTCGCGACGACGGGCTGTGGCACGACGACGTCGGCCGGGCGGCGCAGTGGCTCGGTCAGGCGTGGGTCGACGCGCTCAGGGCCGTGGGTGTCGGCGGTGGAGTCGTGCACGACGGACCGATGGTGACATCGCCACTGGCCACCGTCGTCTGCTTCGCCGGTCTCGCACCCGGCGAGGTGACGATCGACGGTGCCAAGGTCGTCGGGATCTCGCAACGACGCACGCACGCCGGGGCGCGGTTCCAGTGCTCGGTCCCGATGGAGTGGGATGTGGCGCGCCATGGTGCGCTCCTCGCGCCCGGTCTGGCGCGGGTCGGTGCCGATGCCGCATCGATCGACGTGCGCACCGTCGAAGATCCGGATGCGCTGTTGGACGCGTTCCTCGATCGGTTGTCGACCTGAGCCGCTCGTTCAGTCGTCGAGGGGTGACCAGGTCCGGGCCGGATAGAGCGAGACGGCCGGCTCGTACAACCACTCGTCGCGGTAGGCGCGGCGGGTGAGATAGGTGACGACCGCGGCGTCGTCGACGTCGTCAGCCTCGATGCGATCGACCAGCGCGGCCATGCCCTCGGCCCGTGTGGCCGGGCGGTGGCCGAGCAGCGGGGCCAGTTCGTCGCATTCGATGTCGTCGATCAGTGCGCCGTAACGGCGACGTCGATCCATGATGCGGATGAGGATCGATGCATCGCCGGCCCGCGAGGCGGCGAACGCATCGGCGAGGTGGGGTACCACGTCCTTCTCCAGCGACCACACGGCGGCATCGGCGAGGATGTCCTTGGCCCCTTCGCCCTCGGGCATCTCGGGCCGTTCGACGATCACCCCGGCGGCCTCGGCCAGCGACTCGCACGTGGCCCGATCGCCGAGGTACCGGTAGCAGAGGAACCAGGCCAACGACTCGCGCGGATGCGCGTTGACGGTGATGGCGTGGATGGGGATCATTCCCCGCACGTTCTGTTGCACCCGGTAGTACTGCGCCGAGAACTTCGTGTACGGGATGCCCGATTCCTGCTCGTAGAGGTGGAACAGTCCGGTGAGTCCACCACTGGGGTTCCAGAACTCGCGAGCGCAGATGTTGCCGAGGTCCTCGAGCGGATCGCCATAGTGGCCCCACTCGAGATCGATGATGGCGCTCACCTCGTCACCGTCGAACATGAAGTTGACGGGGCCGGTGTCGCCCTGCACCAGTGACAGGCGCGCCATCGACGTGGGTGCGTTGCGGCGCAGCCAGCGCACGCCGTAGGTGATGAGCGGATCCCGGTAGGTGTCGAGGAACGCCGCCCATTGTTCGAGGGCGAGGTCGACGTCGTTGAGCGCGGCTTCCTGCGGTGTGGTGGGGAAGTACGGCATCACGTCGTCGAGGTCGAGCGTCTCGAGGTCGAGGGTGTGCATCCGGGCGATCACCCGTATGAAGTCCTCCATCACGGCTCGTTGCTGGCGCGCGTCGTCGAGCTTGTCGATGTCGGACCGACCCCGCACTCGCTCGAACAACGTGCAGTGCAGCGCGTCGTTCACCCCGTACACCTCGGGCACGGGGATACCCGCCGGCCTCAAGGCCTGGATGATGCGCGTCTCGCGCACGAGCGAGGTCGACGAGCGGGGACCGGCCGGTGCGCGCTCCAGTCGCAGGAACCCTTGCAGCACGGAACCATCGGGGCGGGTGACGTCGACGACCCACGCCTCACGGCGGGCCACATGACGCTGCAGACGGGTGATCTCGCCGCCGCCCACCTCGGCGACCCACTCCACCAGCCCGTCGGGAAGATCGTGTCGGAACTCCATGTCGGTCTCCTCGGTTCCCTCGTCAGAGTCCTTGTCAGTTCCCTCGTCGCACGCGGTCGAAACCCTCGAGATGATCACCGGCGAGGTGTCCCCCGTCCACGGGGATGTCGGCGCCGGTCACCATGGCGGCCAGGTCGCTGGCCAGGAACACGGCCACCCGGGCGATCTCGTCGGTCGAGGCCTCGCGGGGGATGGCCCGCTTGCCGGTGTAGGCGCCGATGGCGGGTCCGAGGGTGGCCAGATCGGCCGCCCACGGTCCGTACATGCCGGGGTTCCCCCCGGCCGGGCAGACCGTGTTCACGCGGATCCCGTCGCGACCGAGTTCCACCGCGGCGGCGTGGGTGAGTCCGCGCATGGCCCACTTGCTGGCCGTGTAGGCGGTGAGACCGTTCATGCCCTGCAACGCGTCGATAGAGGCGATGTTGATGATCGATCCTCCGCCGGAGGCCGCCATGCGGGGAGCGACGGCGGCGATGCCGGCGAAGGCCCCGGCGGCGTTGACGTCGAACACGCGTCGGAAGTCGGCCATGGTGGTGGCGGTGATCCCCCCGATGTGGAGGATCCCTGCGTTGTTGACCAGCACGTCGA
>JBJTGD010000119.1:0-6001 GCA_046093735.1 Acidimicrobiia bacterium
CGATGCGGCGTTGCACTTCCATCCCACGGTTCCGCCTGCCGGTCCCGACATCACGATGAAGTACTGCGTCGAGGCGGCGAGCGAGTACGGGGTCGACAACGTGAACGACTTGCGACCGTCACCCCAAGCACCGACCGACTCGTTGGCCTTGATCGTGGTCAGACTCGACCCCGGCATACCTGACGACGAGGAGTACAGCGCCAGGGAGTACGAACTGCCCCCGCCCGAGTTGTTGCGGATCCACACCTCCACCGAGGTGAGCGACGTCGCCGTCGACGAAGTGGTGAACGACTGCGCCCAGAAGTTCGACGAAGTGGCCACCGACCACGCCCCGTCGTTCATCTGGCTGTAGAGCGTCGTCGAAGCCGCCGACGCCCGGCTCGACGATGCGGCCACCCCGGCGACCAGCACACCGAGTCCCACGAGCGCCGCGGCCACGAGCCCCACCACACGCCGGGCGATCGGATTGCGGAGTCGTGCCATCTCGACGTTCAACCGGGTTCTGTGGCCGAGGACGGGCAATGCCCGAGGACGAGGAGATGTTACGGGAACCTGCCTCATTCGGGGGAGCGACGGGAGGGTCGGTCGCCGGCCGGCCGCACTACTTGGTGAGACAGGCCGCCTTTGCCGCCAGGTCCTTGGCCTCGGCCTGACACTTCTGGACCTGGGTCTGCTTGTCCTTGCCCGAATCGTCGTACCAGCGCTTCACGAAGAAGGCCGCGACGGCCAGCACGATCACCACCACGGCGATCTTGACCACCAGCAGCACACAGCCGATCGGTGTCTTCGGCATCGGATCCCCCTCGTCGTCGGCTACCGACACCGTACTCACGGGCACCGGCCCTTACCCGGATCGGGCGAGCCCCCTCACTATCCTCTCCCGGATGCTCAACCTCTTCGGCAACGTGGTCCGCGGGTTCCTGATGGGGGCGGCCGACGTCGTCCCCGGCGTGTCGGGCGGAACGGTGGCCCTCGTGCTCGGCATCTACCGACGCCTTATCTCCTCGGTGCGCGAGGGCGCCAAGGTGCTCGGCTGCGGACTCAAACTCGACTTCGCCGGGATGCGTCGGGCCTTCGGCTCGGTGGAGTGGACGCTGATCGCTCCGCTGTTGCTCGGCATCCTCCTCGCCGTCGCCGCGCTGTCGGGCATCATCGAGCACCTGTTGGAGAACAGCCCGGTGGAGATGGCCGGCCTGTTCTTCGGATTGGTCGCCGGTTCGGTGGTGGTGGCCTGGGGACTGCTCGAGATCCGTGACCTGCGGCGCTGGACCGTCCTTGTCGTCGTGGCGATCATCACCTTCATCGTGCTCGGTCTGCGGGGCGGCACCAGCGACGACACCGTGAGTCAGATCAACGACCCGGTGCTGTGGGCGTTCTTCTTCGCCGGCGCCATCGCCATCTGCGCCATGATCCTGCCCGGCATCAGCGGGTCGTTCCTGCTCGTCACCATGGGGATGTACGGACCGGTGCTCGCTGCGGTGAACGAACGGGACTTCGTCACCGTGATCGTGTTCGTGCTGGGGTGCGTCATCGGTCTGGCCCTGTTCTCCCAGTTGCTGCACTGGGCGCTCGTCGAGCACGAGGCCACCGTCATGGCCGGGCTCATCGGTCTGATGGTCGGTTCGGTGCGGGTGCTGTGGCCGTGGCCCAGTGGTCTCGACAGCACCGAACTCGGATGGTTCACCACGCCCGTGGTGGTTCCGATCGTGCTGGCCGTGATCGGCTTCGTGGTGGTGGTGGCCATCGACCTGATCTCGGCCCGCATCGCCGGCAAGGACCACATCGACACGACCTATCTGCCGGTCGACTGATCGGCATGCTCGTCGGCAACTGGGGCGCCACACCCGACGAGATCGACGGCCCCGTCGTCGGCGACGACATCTGCGCCGGGGCCCCCACCTCGGCCACCCGCGGCATCACCATCGCTGCGCCCCCGGCCGACGTGGTCCCGTGGATCCGGCAGATGGGGTTCGGTCGCGCCGGTTGGTACAGCTATGACTGGCTCGACAACCTCGGTCGGCGCAGCGCCACGCGCATCCATCCCGAGTGGCAGGACGCTGTCACCGGATCGAAGATCCCCGGCGGCCCGTCGTCGTTCACCGCCGCCGTCGTCGAACCTCCACATGCCTTCGTGCTGCAGTCCGGTCGGCCGGACAGTTGGTTGTGCTTCACGCTGGCCTACGAGTTGCGGGAGGTCCCCGAGGGAACCCGACTCGTGACCCGGATGCGGGCCCGGATCCGAGTGCCGGGTGGTGCGTTGGTCGTGCGGTACCTGCTTGCACCCGGTGACGGCTTCATGGTGCGCCGCCAATTGCGCACCCTCGCCGAACGGGCTGAGCGACCCGCGATCTGAAGCCCGTCCTCACCGGAAGATGTGGTGACCGTCGTCCGGATCGGCGGGCGGCTGCACCCCGAACCGATCGCGCAGTTCGTCGAGCGGTGTCTCGACCAACGAGAAGTGATCGACGGCGAAGAAGTCGGTGGCGGTCGCCGCGCCCCGCGCCATCTCCCGACCCAGCAGGTCGGCGGCAGAGGGCCGACCGAGCGTCCCCGCGGTCGAGGTGATGGTGTCGAGGCCGGAGAACCCGGCCTCGTGCACGATGAGCGGCGAGAGGAACGCGAACGAGTTCACCGGGTTGTCGGCCATCGCCACTTGGAACCCGCCGAGGGCGATCTCACCCTCACCGGTCGGGGCGATCCCGCTGATGACGTGGAACATGTCGTGGGCCACGTACATCGGGTTGAGATCGGTCGCCTCACGACCGGGAGTGAGCAGGGAGTGTTGGCGCAGGAACTCGACGTAGCACCAGCCGAGTGTCCCTTCGGGCAGGTCGTGCCAGGCGTCGATGCGATCGGCCAGCGAGTCGTCGACGACCGCCGGTCGAAGGGCCATGGCCCGCAGTTCGATCTCGGCGCGCGAAGGGATCATCTCGGCGAAGAAGCGCTGGAAGTCGGCGGCGGCTGTTGCGGTTCCATCCTGCACGAGACTGCGGAACAGCGCGAGGTCGGGCCCCTCGAGCGCAAGTGCGGCGGCGTAGGCCTCGGAACGTTCTACCTGCGCGGGCGTGAGCGGATGTCGGCACTGTTCGATGGTGAACAGCAACTCGTGGAAGCGACGGCGGGCATCGGGGTCGACGACCGCGGCGGCCAGTTCCGTGGGGTCGAGTCGGGGCAGGCTCAACACATCGAGGTCGGCGCGGCTGCACCCGAACCGAGCGATGGCATCGAGCACGGCGAGCTGCTCTGCCGTGGGTCCGCCATCGACATCGATCGCCCCGACAAGTCCGGCGAGGACGGGTTCCACGAGATCGGGATCGACGAATGGCTTCATGTGGGTCTCCTGATGGCGATCATGCGACTCGAGCCCCGAACCCTACGTCCGGCCGAGTCCTTGACCTGCTCGCTCGGTCGACCACCGCTGCCCACGATGAGTGCCCCCGGGAGGACTCGAACCTCCGCACATGGTTTAGGAAACCAATGCTCTATCCCCTGAGCTACGAGGGCGGGGATGGCGCGGAACGTGGCGCGAAACTGCTGCGCAGCGGCCCGGAAGCCATGGGGAAAGGGTAGTTCGGGGTCTATCGGGCGGCCGAAAGTGGAGAGCGCTACGAGATCGGCTTCGCCGTGAAGCAGCCAATGAAATAGGGGAATTCGTAGGTTGCCGAATAGTGGTACATCTCGACGATCTTCCCATCAAGGTTGATCTTCGAGGTCCGGCCGTGGCACTGATCAAGGTCGGTGTTCGTCGGGAGATTTCCCGCCGTATAGCGTTCGACGACGATCGGAAAGCCGTCTTGGCGAAACCGACGACGGTGCAACGGCTCTTTCATGGCGAACCCGGCTCTGACGAGTCCTCGGCAGCTCGTTCACCATTGATCTCCGGTTGTTCTGAACAGTAGTTCTGTTGACTCAGCCTACAAAGAAGGGCGCAACAGGGTCCGTTGGAACTGTGGAAGTCGACGGAGGGGTTGTTGTAGTTGATGAAGGACTGGGAGGGATCGGTCCGGGGCCCCATGATGGGTTGATGTTCTGTCCGATGGTGGTGAGCGCCGATTGATTCGAGCCATCGGTATTCATCGTTGTGAGTTGGTAGGTCCCAGTTGCGCGGGACGTAAATATGATGAGCGTTCCATCCGGAGAAAACTTCGGTTGTGCACTTCGGGTGCTCGAGTTCGTGAGTTGCGTCGGATTCGATCCGTCAGAATTCATCACAAAGATTTGATAGACGGAGCCGATGTCCTGCACATAAACGATTCTTGTGCCGTCGGGTGACCACGCCGGAACAAAGTCGTATCCCTCTCGCGTTGTCAGCCGAACGACATTGGTTCCGCCTGCGGTCATAACGCAGATCTCGAGATTCGAGATGTTGTCAGGATCGCAGGTGAACACGATCCTTGTTCCGTCTGGGGACCAATTCGGTTCGACATCGAATCCAGGCGTGGTCGTCAAGCGAGTCTGATTGGAACCATCGGCGTTCATTACGTAGATCTCGTCGTCGCTGTCACGACCCGAAGAGAACACGATTTTGGATCCATCGGGTGACCACGATGGCGACAAGTTTTGACCACCGGAAAACGTAAGTTGCGAGAGGTTGGAGCCGTCAACATTCATGCTGAAGATCTGCCTGCTTCCGCCAACGTCTCCCTCGAAAACGATGCGATCGCCACTGGCATTCAATGATGGATGCGTATCGGACTCGTTTCGTGTCGTGAGGCGAGTCTGGCTCGATCCATTGGCTTCCATGATGTAGATCTCGTCATTACCGTCACGGTTGCTCGAAAAAGCAATCTTCCCGTTGGGGCCGGGGAATGTTTCGGACCCCGCTCGGTCAGTGATCATCATGACGAGCGAACCACAGGCGAGTAAGACTAGAGCTGTCGCTACGAAAGGCTTCGATATGGTCACGGGAGAAGTCTATGCGATTGGTTTGATGTTCATGTTCGAATAGGAAAGGCATAGGCCATTTGCAGGTGCTTGGCATTGCCCATGAATGATCAAATGGCGACTGTGAATCAGCAGTACCGTGTTTCACTTGTGGCCGAAACGCGTTTCACTAATTGTTTCTGTAAACCCGTTGACCTGCGAGTTTGAATTACGCGCCATCCCTACGAGGGCGGGGATGGCGCGGAACGTGGCGCGAAACTGCTGCGCAGCGGCCCGGAAGCCATGGGGGAAGGGTAGTTCGGGGTCTATCGGGCGGCCGAAAGTTCAGTTAGATCAAACCAAAGTTTCGAGCGGTGTTTGGGCGCGCTGAAGCCACCCGACGGGAAGTTTCGGGTGGTTGTTGGTTCAGGTCTTCTCGGGTGGGCGCGACTTCCTGAAGAACTCATCGAGGGGGGCGCCGAACGAGAACGAACTGAACCGCTCCCTGCGTCAGGAGTTGTTCTGGAAGGCGTGGCTCTCCCAACTGCGGACCGGCGGCGGTCAGGTGCCGGGTCCCATCGACTCCGGTCTGGGTCGATTCGTCGACTCACTGTCCCGGGGTCAACTCAGCGTGAGCGCGCTACCGGTGACACCGATACCGCCGACTCCGCCGTTCTCGACGCGCTACGTCGCCGTGCCCGAACCGGCCGCTGCGACCGTGGCGGCGTACGTTCCCTTTCCCGAGGGGGCTCCCGGTAGTCGCCCCGCGTTCGCTCGTTGGACGGGACCGGCTCGCTCGGCAACGGTGTGGTGGCGGCCGTACAGTTGATTGCCGGCGGCGGCCAGGTCGACGTGGTGGGCAATGCCAAGAAGTTCGGCAAACAGGTGACCCAGATCATCTACTTCGACGGGACGCCGGAGGCGACGGCACGCCGTATGCGTGAGGCCATCGACATCGGTGAGCTGGTGCCGAGCAAGGCTTCGAACTCGGCGTCGGACATCAGCGTGATCCTCGGGCAGGACTACCTGGCCAAGTACGGACCGACCGCGGATCCGGGCCCCGCGCCCCCGGGCTGATGAGCACTCTCGATCCTGCGTCGCTGCCAGTCGTGGCGGCGCGGGCGGCGGCGACCAAGAC
>JBJTGD010000120.1:0-7506 GCA_046093735.1 Acidimicrobiia bacterium
GCAGTGGGGGCGCAGTTGTGCACCGGCGAGTCGCTCGACTCGTTGTGCGCCCGGCAACTGGTGCCGGTCGAGCACAGCGACGAGTTGTCGATCGTCAGCAGTCTCGACGGACTGCTCGAGCAGTTCGCCGCCTGCTTCGACGGGGCACCCGACGAGATCGAACTGCGACGGCGACTGGGACGGGTGGCGCTCGATGCCGCCACCGTCGAGGAGTCGGTGCGTCGGGCGGTCATCGAGTCGCGTCTGTCGGTCCACGAGTGGTCGACCCGCGACCTCCTCCTCACTGCAGTCGACGCTCACTCCGGCGAATTTCGCGTGTTCGATCGCACCTCGGGCGTGCCGCTCGTCGACGCGGTGGCCGCCAGTTGCGCAGTGCCCGGCATCTGGCCCCCGGTCACCATCGGTCCGTCGCGCTACATCGATGGCGGTATGCGCAGCGGCACCAACGCCGACCTCGTCGCCGGTGCCGAGGTCGTCGTGATGCTGGCGCCATTCCCCGGTGGCTTCGGGCCGACGGCCGAGAGTGAGGCGGATGCATTGCGAGCGGCGGGCGCAGTGGTCGAGGTGATTGCCGCCGACGTGACCTCGCTGGCCGCCTTCGGCACCAACGTGCTCGATCCGGCGACCCGGGCCCCAGCGCTGCGCGAGGGACGTCGTCAGGGCGCGCTCGAGCACGAGCGCATCGCCGCGGTGTGGTCATGACGCGGGCCACGCCGTCGGGGACGGCCGAACTGCTGCGTCGACTGCGCGAGGACATGGGTTCGCTGCGCCGCATCACCGGGAGCCAACGACTCGATCGTTTGATCGCAGCGCGCTCGGGCGTGTCGATCGGTGTCGCCGCCGTCGCCGTGCTCGGCAAGGTGATCGAGGACGGCCCCATGCGCATGAGCGACCTGGCCGAGGCCGTCCGCACCCAACCGGCGGCCCTGACCCGCCAGGTCCAGGCGCTCGAGGCCGAGGGCTATGTGGAGCGGGCCGCCGATCCCGCCGACGGTCGGGCCTCGGTGGTCACGGCCACGGCTGCTGGCCGGGTCGCTCATCGTCGCATCGAGGCGGCCAATGACGAATTGATGGCCGAGCAGCTCGACGACTGGACGACCGAGGAACTGGCCGACCTCGTCGATCGTCTCGATCGACTAGTCGCCGATCTGCGCGCTGTGCCCGCATCGCGCCGTCGCCGGGCCGCCGGATGAGCGAGCGCGGGCCTGTCGGCGCTGCGCCCGATGCAGTGGCCGCCTACCACGCGCAGGGCTGGTGGGGCGACGACACCGTCGGCTCGCTGGTGCGTCGATGGGCAGCGGAGCGACCCGATGCGGTGGCCTACGTCGCCGACGGGCGTCGCTACACATGGGCCGAGTACGACCGCGACGCTGATGCCATCGCCCGGGTGCTCCTCGCCGGGGGCGCGAGACCGGGTGATCGCGTCGCCGTGATGCTGCCCGACGGACCGGCCGTGCACGCCGTGTTCGTCGGCATCGAACGCGCCGGATGCGTGGCGGTGGGGATCGGCGCCCGGGCCGGTGACCGCGAGGTGGCCCATCTTCTCGGACTCACCGCGGCTCGCACGCTCGTGACCTCGCCAGTGCAGCAAGGTCGTCGGGCCGAGGATCTGCGCGCCGCGCTGGCGGCGATGGACCTGACCATCGATCGCCTGGTGCTGGTCGGTGCCGATGCCGTCGTGGTCGATCCCGCGCTCCCCGCCGGCGTCGAGATGGATCCCGAACGGCCGCTGCAGCCGCTCGGTCCCGACGACCTGTTCCTGTTGAACTCCACCTCGGGCACGACCGGTCTGCCCAAGTGCGTGATGCACACACAGAACCGGTGGTTCTACTTCCATCGACTGGCGGCGGCGGCCGGTGACTTCGCCGACGACGAGGTGTTCTTCGGTGCGCTGCCGGCCCCGTTCGGCTTCGGCCTGTGGACGGCCCACTTCACGCCCTGTGCGCTCGGGGTGCCGACGGTGGTGATGGACCGGTTCGATGCCGATGATGCACTCGATCTCATCGAACGTGAACGTGTCACCGTGCTGTGTTGTGTGAGCACACAGTTCATCATGTTGCTGAACGCACAGGCGCAACGGCCCCGCGACCTCTCGTCTTTGCGGTCGATGTTCACCGGGGGAGAGGCCGTGCCCTTCGAACGGGCCGCCGAGTTCGAGGAGACGACTGGCGCCAAGGTCCTGCAGTTCTACGGCTCCAACGAGACCGGCGCGCTCAGTCACACCTCTCACGCCTCCGATCGCGATGAGCGACTCCGCACCGCCGGTCGAGTCATCCCCGAGATGCGCGTGCGTCTGCTCGATCCCGAGACGTATGACGACGTCGCTCCGGGCGTCGACGAGGGTCAGCCGGCGTGCCGGGGACCGGCCACGGCGCTCGGCTACTGGGGTGACGAGGCAGCGAACGCCGCGCTGTTCACCGCCGACGGATGGATGTTGATGGGTGACATCGTGCGCATCGACGACGACGTGCTCACCGTGATCGGACGCACGTCCGATTTCATCATCCGCGGCGGCAAGAACATCAGTGCGCCGGCGGTCGAGGCCGAGGTGGCCACGCACCCGTCGGTGGCGATGGTGGCGGCGGTGGCCTTCCCTGATCCGGTGTTCGGTGAGCGGGTGTGCGCCTACGTCGAACTGCGGCCCGGGTGCGCGCTCACCCTCGACGATCTCGTGGCCCACCTGCGCGACCGGTCGGTGACCCGCGAGTGGTGGCCCGAGCACCTGGTGATCGTCGATGAACTGCCGCGCTCGTCAGGGAGCAAGGTGGCCAAGGGCGATCTGAAGGCCGATGCCGCTCGGCGTTCGGCCGAACTCCACGGCGGCTGAACGCTCAGCGGGCGGTCCAACCCCCATCGACCATCACCACGGCACCGGTCATGAAACTGCCGGCATCGGAGGCCAGCAGCAGCAGGGCGCCGTCGATCTCGTCGACCTGACCGACGCGCATCATCGGCGTGTTGCTCTCGATGAAGGCCGTGCCCGCATCGGTGGCGGTCAGGTCCTCGATCATCTCGGTGGCGAACCATCCCGGACAGATGGCGTTGACGCGCACTCCCTTGCGGGCCCACTGCAGTCCCATCTCACGGGTCAGGTTGACGAGCCCACCCTTGGCTGCCGTGTAGCCCGAGTCCTTGGCCGGTGTGGCCCCGACGACACCGAAGATCGAGGCGATGTTGACGATCGAGCCAGTCCGGCGCTCGACCATCGACGCGCCCACCATCTTCATGAGATGCCACGACGCCGTGAGGTTGAGTTCGATCATGCGGGAGAAGTCCTCGAGCGACTCCTGCTCGATCGCTATGGCGTTCACCGCGCCGGCGTTGTTGACGAGGATGTCGATCGGGCCCAGACGATCGACGACCTCGGCGACGAGACGTTCGCGCTCATCGGCGACGGTGAGGTCGGCGGGGAAGGCCACGATTCGCGCCGAGGTGGTGGCCAGCTCGGCCAGTCGATCGGCGCGTCGGGCGGTGGCGGCGACCATTGCGCCCGCCCCGGCCAGCACCTTCGTCATCCGATGGCCGAGGCCCGACGAGGCGCCCGTCACCAGCGCCACCCGACCGGCCAGGTCGAACAACGCCGACGGTGGGCGGACCTCCGAGGACACGTGGCGCTGCGGCTCAGATGGGGACGGGAGTGGCGTCGCCGGCTCGGGTCATGGCCAGCGCGGCGGCGGTGATCCCGGAGGCGTCCAGCCCCAGCGCGGCGAGGATGGCGTCGGGCTTGCCGTGGGGCACGTACCGATCCGGTACACCGAGCACCCGCACCGTCGGCGGCGTCTCGATCGACGGTGCCGTGAGCAGATCGGCCATGGCCATGCCCACGCCACCGTCGCGCAGTCCGTCCTCGACGGTCAGCACCCAGCGATGGTCGGCGGCGGCGGCAATCATCTCGGGATCGAGCGGCTTGCAGCAGCGCACGTCCCACACCGACACCGACAGGCCCTCGGCGGCCAGCGCATCGGCGGCCGCCTCAGCGGCGTCGAGCATCTTGCCCACCGACAGGATGCACAGGTCGGTTCCCTCGCGTACCCGACGCGCCCGCAGGCCCGAACCGACCTCGTCGGGGGCGGCTTGGCGAGCGGCGGTCTTGGCCCAGCGGATGGCCACCGGTCCATCGGTGATCTCCAGCGCGTCGTGGAGCATCTGGCCGATCTCCTGGTACGACGACGGCGCCAGGACGGTCATGTTGGGGACCTTGGTCAGCAGCACCATGTCGAGCACACCGTGGTGACTCGGACCATCGTCACCGGTGATGCCGGCGCGATCGAGACAGAACACCACCGGTTGGCCGTGGAGACCGACGTCGAGGTTCACCTGGTCGATGGCCCGCGTCAGGAAGGTCGAGTAGACGGCGACCACCGGACGCAGGCCGCCCATGGCCATGCCGGCCGCGGCAGTCACCGCATGTTGCTCGGCGATGCCCACGTCGATCATGCGGCCGGGGAACCGCTCGGAGAAAGCCAGCAGGCCGGTGGAGTCGGGCATGGCGGCAGTGATGGCGAACAACTCGGGTCGGGCCTCGCCCTCCTTCACCAACGCCTCGGTGAATGCCGCAGTGAACGAACCGGGCTTTGACTCCGAGGTGTCGTGCAGGCGCTTGATGGGATCGTTCTCGGCCGGCCCGTAGCCCCGGCCCTTCTGGGTGAGGACGTGGATGACCTGCGGCCCGCCGGGCATGGCCGCGGCATTGCGCAGGGCCTCCTCCAGAGCGGCGATGTCGTGACCGTCGAACGGTCCGGCATAGCGCACGCCCAGCGTCTCGAAGAAGGCAGTGGGCGCCAGCATCTCGCGAATGGCCGCCTTCGTGGCGTCCATGCCGCTGCGGGCCAGGTTCCCCACCAGCGGCAGATCGGCGAGCAGCTTCTCCATCCGGGCCTGACGACGCATGTACACCGGGTTATTGCGGATCTTCACCAGAGTCCCGCCCAACAGCGACACGGTCGGCGCGTACGAGCGACCGTTGTCGTTGAGGATGATGATGCAGTCGCGCCCGGAGTGGCCGAGATTGTTGAGTCCCTCGAAGGCCATGCCGCCGGTCAGCGAGCCGTCACCGATCACGGCCACGATCCGACGGGCGTCCTCGCCCTTGGTCGACTCGGCCACCGCCAGTCCGTAGGCCCAACTGAGCACGGTGGAGGCGTGACTGTTCTCGATCCAGTCGTGGTCCGATTCGGCGCGCGACGGGTAGCCCGACAAGCCGTCGGCCTGGCGCAGGCGGGCGAAGCCCTCGGCCCGACCCGTCACCAACTTGTGCGGGTAGGTCTGGTGGCCGGTGTCCCACAGGATGATGTCCTCGGGGGAGTCGAACACCCGGTGCAGGGCCAGGGTCAGTTCCACCACGCCGAGGTTGGAACCGAGATGTCCACCGTGTTCGTTGACCGAGTCGATGATGACCGCGCGGATCTCGGCCGCCAGCTCCACGAGCTGTTCGGGGGTGAGGGCCTTGAGGTCGACAGGAGACTCGATGGTCTCGAGGAGCATGGGCTCTCCGACGTCCGGGTCGTCGACGGTCGACGACGCCTCTCGAATCTACCGCCGGAGGGCCGCAGGACCCCCTTCAGCAGAGAAGTCCCGGAGAGATCGGAGGGAGGTCGCGGCCCCGGATCGACTCAGGCGGGCGCGGCCCGGCGGCGTCCACCGATGGCGAACGATGGGGCGCCGAACAGGCTGGCCACCACCCCGATGACATAGAGGAGCAGTCCCAGACCCACCGCCTTCTCGGCCGGTACCCCGAGGGGCACGAGGAACACCACGAAGGCACCCTCGCGCACGCCGATACCGGCGATGCCCACTGGCAGCACCTGGAGGATCAGCACTGCCGGGTAGAAGGCCAGCAGAGCGGTGAGGCCCAGCCAGCTGAAGCCGAGGGCAGCGGCGATCATCAGTGCCACCAGACACTGGGCCACCTGGTACACGATCCCGGTGGTCAGGATCCCGGCGGCGGCCAGGGGTCGGTGGCGAAGCTCGGTGGTGCCCCGATGGATGGCGGCGATGAACCGCTGCCACCCATCACCCGAGGTGAAACGGCCGCCGAGGCGCGGATGCAACGACACGCTGAGCACGACCACCAGTGCCACCAGGGTCAGCAGGGCGATCACCGAGGCCAGCACCGTGGCCCGTCCCAGGCGCCGGAGCCCCGGATTGATGGCCAGCCCGAACAGGGTGAGCAGGGGCAGCACCATCCACCCGGTGAGGCGTTCGAGGGCCACCGATGCGAACGATGTCTCGGTGTCACCGTTGCGGCGCGACAGGCGTGACACCCGCAGCACGTCGCCACCGATGGTGGTGGGCAGCACGTTCGACACGAACTGCCCGGCGAAGCACAGGTCGACGAGCCAGCGCAGCCGTTCGCGGAGGCGCAAGGTGCGCAGCACTGCGTCCCAGCGCACGGCGGCGAGGACGATGGTGACGAAGGTGAGCGCGGCGGCACCGAGCAACCAGAGGATGGTCGGTCGGTCGAACTGGGGGAACATCTCCGACCAGTCGACATCCGGGAACCGCCACCACACCACGCCGAGCATGCCCATGCTGACGGCGATGCGCAGCGGGAGCAACCACCGATGTCGTCGCCGCGGGGCCGAGTCACCCGTCTCGACCGCGTCGATCAGCTCCTCGACCGAGACCGAGGCCAACTCGCTCAGGTCGACCGCGTCGTCCGACGGCGACGTGTGGGCCCCCCGGCGCAGGGACGGATCGTCCTGCTCCATCCCCGGAGCCTACGGTCGGCGCGACATGGGGTGTGGGTGGCTGCACCGGTCGAGGGGGAGGGCGCGCGCCGCCGGTACGCTCGGCGCCCGCGACGACCAGTGGGAGAGCGTGTGATCGATCAGTCGGTTCTCGAGGAGGTGCTCGGGGTCGCCCTGCGCACCGGCGGTGAGTTCGCCGAGGTGTACGCCGAGGACCGGCGCTCGTCGTCGGCCGGTCTCGACGACGGTCGGGTCGAGGAGTTGACCTCCGGACGCGATCGGGGTGCCGGCATCCGGGTGGTGGTCGGTGACACGACCGGGTTCGCCCACACCGCCGATCTCTCCGAGTCGGGTCTGGTGGCGGCGGCCACGGCGGCGGCGGCCGCAGCCCGCTCCGGCGGGGGCGGCACCAACGTGGTGGCGCTGACGCGTGGTGTCGTCGAACGGTCCTACGAGATCGACATCGCCCCCGGCGACGTGCCCAAGGCCCGCAAGGTTGAGTTGTTGACCCGAGCCGACGAGATGGCCCGTGGCGTCGGCGACGCCATCACCCAGGTGTCGGCCAGTTACGGCGACACGCGCAAGCACATCCTCGTGGCCAACTCCGACGGCGTGCTGGTCGAGGACGACATAGTCCGCACCTTCTTCGCCGTGAGTTGCGTGGCCACCGGCGATACCGGCATGCAGACCGGGCGCGAGAGCATCGGTCACACCGTCGGGTTCGAACTGTTCGACATGTACGACATCGACGACCTGGCCCGTCGCGCCGCGCAGCACGCCATCGACGATCAACTCGTTGCGTCGGGCAGCCAGACCC
>JBJTGD010000121.1:0-7975 GCA_046093735.1 Acidimicrobiia bacterium
GGCTACTCCAACCGCCTCGTCGACCTCGTGCAGGTCATGGTCGGCGCGTCGAAGTAGTCGGCGCCGTGTCCGTCCCCTCCCTCGAGGACCTCGGCGATCTCGACGGTCGTCGGGTCCTGCTCCGGGCCGACTTCAACGTCCCCATCGCCGACGGCGAGATCGTCGACGATTTCCGGATCCGCGCGGCTCTGCCCACCATCGAGTTCCTCACGTCGCGCGGGGCCTCGGGCACGGCGTGCACGCACCTCGGTCGGCCGAAGGGCGCGCCCGACCCGCGCTACTCGGTCGAGCCCGTCCGTCGTCGTCTGGCCGAACTGGCTCCGGGCGTGGCGCTGCTCGACAACCTGCGGTTCGATCCGGGCGAGACGACCGACGACCCCGCCTTCGTCCAGCGACTCATCGACGGGCAGGATCTCTACGTCAACGACGCCTTCGGCGCCTCGCACCGGGCCCACGCATCGATCGTCGGCCCGCCGCGGTTCCTCCCGTCGGCGGCCGGACGGTTGCTGCAGCGCGAGGTCGATGTCCTCCTGCCCTTGCGCTCGGATCCGAAGCGTCCGTTCGTGGTGATCCTCGGTGGGTCGAAGGTCTCCGACAAGCTCGGGGTCATCGACGCGTTGTCGAAGGTGGCCGATGCGTTGGTGATCGGCGGTGGCATGTGCTTCACGTTCCTCGCCGCACAGGGACACTCGGTGGGTGATTCGTTGCTCGAGGTCGATCAGATCGAGACCTGTCGTCGTCTGCTCGACTCCGATGTGACGATCCACATCCCCCATGACGTCACTGCGCTCGGACCCGGCGGCGTCCTAATGGACCCCTCGGCGGGCGGTGAGGTGCGGCAGCTCGGTGCGGATCTGCCCGACGGTTGGAAGGGACTCGACATCGGTCCGGGTACGGCCGCTGAATTCGCCGAGATCATCGCCGAGGCTCGCACCGTGTTCTGGAACGGCCCGATGGGTGTGTTCGAGGACCCGCGTTTCGCCGCCGGTACCTGCGTGGTGGCCGAGTCGATGGCGGAGGCCCGCGGTTTCACCGTCGTCGGCGGAGGCGATTCGGCCGCCGCACTCGACTCGTTCGGGTTGGCCGATGAGGTCGATCACGTCTCCACCGGTGGCGGCGCATCGCTCGAACTGCTGGAGAACGGCGACCTTCCCGGGCTCGCCGCCCTACGAGGAGCCCCCAATGCCTGAACGCACGCCACTCATCTCCGGCAACTGGAAGATGAACCTCAATCACTTCGAGGCCACCGCACTTCTCGACAAGCTCCGCTACCTCCTGACCAAGGAGGACACCGAGTCGGTCGATGTGTCGGTGCATCCGCCCTTCACCGACATCAGAACCGTGCAGACGTTCATCGAGAGCGAGAAGGTTCCGATCGCGCTCGGCGCCCAGAACTGCCACTGGGAGACGAGCGGTGCATTCACTGGCGAGGTGTCGCCGGCCTTCCTGGCCAAGTTGAACGTGGCCTACGTGATCGTGGGCCACAGTGAACGTCGTCAACTCTTCGGCGACACCGACGAGGTGGTGCAACGCAAGGTCGGCGCCGTGTTCGGCGCAGCAATGACGCCGATCCTGTGCTGTGGTGAGACGCTGGCCGAGCGGGAGGCCGGTTCGGCACATGACATCGTCACCGGTCAGGTCCGGGCCGGGCTGCAGGGCCTGTCATCCGATCAGGTGTCGTCGATGGTCATCGCCTACGAGCCGATCTGGGCGATCGGCACCGGGCAGACGGCCAGTGCGGCCGATGCCCAGGAGGCCTGTGGATGGGTGCGGGCCGAAGTGGCCCGGGCCAAGGGTGATGCCGCGGCGGCGGCCGTGCGGGTCCAGTACGGCGGTTCGGTGAAGTCGTCGAACGTGGCCGAACTGATGGCCCAGCCCGACATCGACGGTGCCCTCGTCGGGGGAGCGTCGCTGGAGGCCGAGGAGTTCGCCCGCATCGTCCAGTACCGGTTGGCCTGAGCGAAGTCGTCTCCGAACGGGGCGACTGCTACCGTTCTCCGCCGTGCTGATCGTCGTTCTCGTCATCCAGGTCCTGTCGGCGCTGGGCCTCATCTTCCTCGTCCTGCTCCACAGCGGGCGCGGGGGAGGTCTGTCCGACATGTTCGGAGGCGGTCTGGGAGCATCGGCGGCCGGTTCGACGGTGGTGGAGAAGAACCTCGACCGGATCACCGTCGGGTTCGCCGTGGTGTTCATCCTCGCATCGGTCGCACTTGCCCTGCTGATCGACAAGTAGGTGGCGATGGGTCGACCCGACCCTGCGGCGCTCGTGCTCGACTCCGTGACCCTCGTCCGCAATGGACGGGCGGTGCTCGACGGCGTGTCGTGGACGGTCGGCGCCGGTGAGCACTGGGTGGTGCTGGGTCGTAACGGCTCGGGGAAGTCGTCGCTGCTGTCGATCGCTTCGACGTGGCTGCACCCGTCGACGGGCACAGTGGACGTCCTCGGTGAACGCATCGGTCGGACGGATGTCAGGGTGCTGCGCCGACGGGTCGGCGTGGCCAGTGCCGGCATGGCCGACCGTCTGCGCGGCGACCTCACGCCGCGGGACATCGTGATGACGGCCAAGAACGCGGCGCTCGAGCCGTGGTGGCACCCCTACGACGAGGCCGATCGGGCCCAGGCCCTTCGTTGCCTCGATCGCATGGGGATCGCCCACCTCGCCGACCGCACCTTCGTCACCCTGAGCTCAGGTGAGCGTCAGCGCGTGCTGCTGGCCCGCACGCTCATGTGCGATCCGGGCCTCTTGTTGTTCGATGAGCCGACCGCAGGTCTCGACCTCGCCGGCCGGGAGGATCTCGTGCACGCCCTGGCCACGTTGGCCGCATCACCCGATGGTCCGGCCATCGTGCTGGTCACCCATCACGTGGAGGAGATCCCGGACGGATTCGACCGGGTGCTCCTCCTCGGTGAGGGGTCGGTCACGGCCGTCGGTCGCATCGACGAGGTGCTCGACGAGCGGTCGCTCTCGGCCTGCTTCGGCGCCAGGCTCGGACTCGAGCATCGGCACGGTCGATGGTGGGCGTGGGGCAAGGGCGGGTCATGACCGCAGCGGCCCTCCTCGCAGTGATCCTCCTCATCATCGCCAACGGCTTCTTCGTGGCGGCCGAATTCGCTCTCGTCGCGGTGGATCGCACGAAGGTGGAGCGCGATGCCGCCGAGGGCGGTCGGCGGGCGCGCAGCACGGTGGGACTGCTGCGCCGGCTCTCGTTCCATCTCTCGGGTGCACAACTCGGCATCACCGTGACCTCGTTGCTCATCGGTCTGCTCACCGAACCGTCGATCGCCACCCTCCTGCGACCGGCGCTCGAACCGTTGGTGGGTGAGTCAGCGGTCCGGGTGGTGTCACTGGCGTTGGCCATCGGGATCGCCACCACCGTGCAGATGGTGGTGGGCGAACTCATCCCCAAGGGACTGGCGGTGGCCCGCCCGGAGAGGGCCGCCTACCTGTTGGCGCCGGTGGTCCGTCTCTACGGCATCGTGTTCGGACCGATCATCGGCTTCCTCCAGGGGGCGGCCAACCGCACCGTGCGTCTGCTCGGTGTGGAGCCGACGGAGGAGCTCTCCCAAGTGCGGACGCTGCGGGAACTGCAGGTGATGGTGAGCGCATCGTCCGAGAAGGGAGCGATCGACGACACGGCGCGCCAGCTGCTCACCCGATCGATCCGTTTCGAGGGCAAGACCGCCGAGGACGTGCTCGTCCCTCGCACCGCGGTGCAGTCGCTGCCCCGGCAGGCGTCGGTCGCGGACCTGGCCACCCTGGCCCTGGCCAGTGGGCATTCTCGGTTCCTCGTCTACGGAGAGGACATCGACGACATCGACGGCAGCGTGCACGTGCGCTCGGTGCACGGCGTACCGCGGGCCGAGCGAGCGTCGACGCCGATCCTGCCCCTCATCCGACCGGTGTTCGCCGTGCCGGAGAGTCGTGAACTGGGCGACGTGCTCGTCGACCTACGTCGGGCGGGGACCCATCTCGCCGTGGTGGTCGACGAGTACGGCGGCACGGCGGGCATCGTGACACTGGAGGACGTGCTCGAGGAGATCGTGGGTGAGATCGGTGACGAACACGATCCCCATCGCGGACGGGAGGGCGTCGTCACCGCCGGCGAATGGCGGATGTCGGGACTGTCGAGCCCCGACGAGGTGGGGGACCGCACCGGATTCGTCGTCCCGGAGGGCCAGTACGAGACCCTTGGAGGATTCGTCCTCGACCGGCTCGGCCGCATCGCCGTGCTCGGCGATCGGTTCGAGATCGACGGATGGAGCATCGAAGTGGTCGAGATGGATCGCCGAAGGGTGTCCATGGTGCGCCTCGTGCCCCCCTCCGTCGAGAGCCGGGGAGCCGACTGACATGTGGCCCTTCGTCGCCCTCGTCGTGCTGCTCCTCGTCAACGGGTTCTTCGTGGCCCTCGAGTTCGCGTTGGTCGGATCCCGACGCAGTCGACTCGAACCGCTGGCCGCCGCCGGTGATCGACGGGCCATCCGATCGCTCGATGCCATGCGTGAACTGGGGATCCAACTGGCGGGCGCGCAGTTGGGGATCACCGTCGCCTCGTTGTTGATCGGTCTCTTCGGTGAGCCGGCGACCGCCCGTGTCATCGAGAGCACAGGTGACCGACTCTCGTTCATCCCCCATTCGTGGGTCGGACCTCTCGGGTACGTCCTCGGCCTGTTGGTGATCGTGTTCGCTCACATGGTCATCGGCGAGATGGTGCCCAAGAACCTCACGCTCACGCGACCCGAGGCGACGCTGCGCCGCTTGGTGGCCACGAATCGGATCTGGTTGGCGGTGGCCCGTCCCTTCGTGCGTGTGCTCACGGCGATCGCCAATTCCGGGGTGCGGGCCTTCGGGGTGGAACCCACCGATGAACTGCCCGACGTGCACACCGTCGAGGAGCTCCAGATGCTGGTCTCGGCTTCGCACGAGGAGGGAGCGATCCCTGATCTGTCGGCCGAACTGCTCAGCGGCGTCCTCGACTTCGCGGGTCAGACCGCGGGCGAGATCATGGTGCCCGGCGACGAGATCTGTGCCGTCCCGATCGGGGCGACGGTGGCCGAGATCGAGGGGGTGGTGCGCAAGCGAGCCCACACCCGTGTGCTCGTGCTCGACCGGCAGCGTCCGGATCGGGTGGTGGGCTTCGTGCATTCGAAGGACCTCCTGATGATCGACGACGCCGAGATCGATCGACCGCTTCCGCCGAAGATGGTGCGGCGCAACCTGTCGGTCGGGGCCGACGAACCGCTCGAGTCCTTGCTGCTGGCCATGCAGCGGCGACGCATCCATGTCGCCGTCATCGTGGATGGCGATGGAGCCGCCCGGGGCATGGTGACGCTCGACGACCTGCTTGAACGCCTGGTGCGGGACATCACCGACGAGATGTCGGAGTGAGTCAGGCCCCCGTGGAGTGGTAGCCGCCATCCACGTGGACGACCTCACCGGTGGTCATGGGGAACCAGTCCGACAGCAGGGCCACGCACGCCTGCGCCACGGCAGATGAGTCCTTCACGTTCCAACCCAAAGGTGCCCGCTCGTCCCACACGTCCTCGAACCTCGAGAAACCCGGAATGGAACGTGCGGCCACGGTCTTGATCGGTCCGGCAGCCACGAGGTTGACGCGGATGTTGCGAGGTCCGAGGTAGCGGGCCAGGTAGCGCGACGTCGACTGCAGAGCGGACTTGGCCACTCCCATCCAGTCGTAGGCCGGCCACGACACGCTGTTGTCGAAGTCGAGACCGACGATCGCGCCACCCTCATCCATGAGCGGGGCGACGACATCGGCCAGGGCCTTCAGTGAGTAGGCGGAGATGTTCATGGCCACCGACACGTCCTCCCAGGTGGCGTCCATGAACGTGCCACCGAGGCAGACGGGCGGCGCGAAGCCGATCGAGTGCAGGGCGCCGTCGACCCGACCCCACTTCTCCTCCAGTCGACGGCGCGCGCTCTCGATGTGTTCGGGCACGGACACATCGAGTTCGATGACCTCCGGCTCGACGGAGAGCTTGCGGGCGGCCTTCTCGGTGTGGCGCAGTCCGTTGCCCACGCCCGTGAGCACGATCTCGGCACCCTCGTGCTGTGCCAGTCGCGCCACGCCGAAGCCGAGTGAGGATTCGTTGAGCACGCCCGTGAGCAGGAGGCGCTTTCCTTCGAGGAGTCCCATGCGGCGCACCGTAGCGGACCACCTCCCGTGAACCCGGTCCGCTACGGTGCCTCCCATGCTGATCGGAATCGTCGGTGCCACCGGACCCGCAGGTAGTGCGCTGGGCATCCGACTCGCCTCAGTGGGTCATCAGATCATCCTCGGCTCCCGCAGCGCCGATCGCGCCGAGGAGGTGGTGGCGGGAATCGCCGCCACGTGGGCGGGACGAGGCCTGCGCATCACTCCGGCCGACAACCTCGGTGCCGCTGGTGCCGACGTGGTGGTCATCGCCACTCCATGGGATGCGGCGTGGACCACGGCCAAGTCGGTGGGCGAGCTGCTCGACGGCAAGGTCGTCATCTGCATGGCCAACGCGCTGATCCGCGTCGGGCACGAGTTCCAGCCGTTGGTGCCACCCCGCGGTTCGGTTGCGGCCAGTGTCCAGGCGGCAGTGCCCGGCGCGAAGGTCGTGGCCGCCCTGCACCATGTCCCGGCCAAGGAACTGGCCGACATCGATCACCCGATCGAGAGCGATGTGTTGATCTGCTCCGACCATGCCGATGCCAAGGCGCTCACGATGGACCTCATCGGCCAGATGCCGGCCATGCGACCGCTCGACGCCGGTGATCTGACCTACTCGGCGCCGATCGAGGCCTTCACCGCCGTCCTCCTCGAACTCAACCTCCGGTACCGCACCCGGGTGGCGGTCAAGTTCACCGGGATCGACACCGATCGGGCGCGCTGAGGGCCCGTGGGTCGGACCGCACGAGGAGGGGATCGGTGAGTGTCGCGGCGCACGAGCCGGTCGTGACGGGTCCCCCCATGCGTCTCTACGACACTGCCCGTCGGGAGATCGTGCCCTTCGAGCCCGGCCCGGTGGTGCTCATGTACACGTGCGGGATCACTCCCTACGACGCCACCCACCTGGGACACGCCGCCACGTATGTGACCTACGACGTGCTCCAGCGTCGGCTTCGTGATCGCGGTCACGAGACGAGGTGTGTTCGCAACGTCACCGATGTCGATGACGACATCCTGCGCAAGGCCCGTGAACTGGGGGTCCACTACCTCGATCTGGCCGCGGCGGAGACGGCCCGATTCGACGCCGACATGGAGGCTCTCAACGTCGTCGAGTGCTGGAGCGAACCGCGCGCCACTTCGGCCATCGCCGACATCCGCGGGTTCATCGGCATGGTCCTCGATCGCGGATTCGCCTACGAGAGCGGTGGGAGCGTCTACTTCGATGTGAGTTCGTTCGGTCGGTTCGGTCAGGTCTCGCACTATGACCGCGAGGAGATGATCGCCCTGGCTCGCCAACACGGCGGCAACCCCGACGACCCCAACAAGCGCGATCCATTGGACTTCGTCCTGTGGCAGCCCTCGGCGCCCGATGAGCCCAGTTGGGAGTCGGTGTGGGGTCCCGGGCGACCCGGGTGGCACATCGAGTGCTCGGCGCTGGCGCTGCGCGAACTCGACACCACCATCGATCTGCACGGTGGCGGTTCTGATCTCATCTTCCCGCACCACGAATGCGAAGCGGCTCAGAGCGAGGCGGCCACCGGCGTTCCCTTCGTCAAGCACTGGATGCATCAGGCGATGGTGCGCATGGACGGCGAGAAGATGTCGAAGTCGCTGGGCAACCTCGTGTTCATCAGTGAACTGCGCACGCAGTGGGATGTGCGAGCCATCCGTCTCGCCATCGTGGCCCACCACTACCGCGACTCATGGGAATGGAACGACACGCTCATGCCCACGGCGGCGGCTCGACTCGAGGCGTGGAAGGCTGCGACGGTCGCTCCGGGGGCCGTCGACAGCGTCGCCGCGCTCGATGCGGTGCGCTC
>JBJTGD010000122.1:0-3196 GCA_046093735.1 Acidimicrobiia bacterium
CCGTTCTACGTGATGGACGAGGTCGAGGCCTCGCTCGACGACATCAACCTCAATCGCTTCCTCGGTCTCGTCGCCGAGTTCCGCAATGACGCGCAACTCGTGATCGTCACGCACCAGAAGCGCACGATGGAGGCCGCCGACTGCCTCTACGGCGTGTCGATGCAGCCCGGCGGTTCGTCCAAGGTGGTCAGCGAGAAGGTCGGCTCGAAGGCCTAGGGCAGTCGGTTCGACCAGGCCAGGGCCAGCCCGGAGGCCAACAGCAGCACGGCGATTCCACCGCCCACGAACCACAGCACCAGCGACGACTGCTCGGTGTCGTAGCCGATCGACGACCCGATGCGGGCGTACACATCGCGCAACTGGCCCTGGGTCTCTGCCCGGTAGGCGTTGCCACCGGTGGCCCGGGAGATCTGAGCCAGGGCATCGGGATCAACCGGGACGCTCACCACCTGCCCGTTGCCGAGGGTGACCGTTCCGTTCGGTGTGCCGAAGGCGATCGTCGAGACCGGTACGCCGGCGTCGATCGCGTTCTGCGTGGCGAGGGCGTTGGGCGTGCCCTTGGTGGTGCTGCCGTCGGACAGCAGCACGACGGCGGCCGGCACGGCGGCGCCGTCGGGGGCGGGGGCACGTCGGCGAGTGCATCGAGGGAGGCATCGATGGCGTCACCGATCGCCGTGCCGTCGGCCAGGGGCACGTCCTCGATGGCCACGCGCACTGCGTCACGATCGGTGGTCGGTGTCACGCGGATCCGGGCCGAACCGGCGAAGGTGACGAGGCCGACGTTCACCTGCGGCGGCACGTCGTCGAGGAACGAGATCGCTGCGCTCTTGGCCGCCTCGATGCGACTCGGGCGGACGTCGGTGGCCTCCATGGACAGCGACACGTCGAGGGCCAGGATCACCGTCGCTCGTTCGCGCGGGACCTTGATGTCGTGCACCGGCTGGGCCAGCGCCACGATGAGCACGGCCAGTGCCACCAGTTGCACGACGGCGGCCACGTGGCGACGCCATCCGGGTCGACGCGGCGCCACCGACTCGAGCAGTTCGAGGTTGGTGAAGCGCACGGCGTAACGAGCCCGACGACGCTGGAACAGCACGTAGACGATCCCGAGCACGACCACGAGGCCGAGCAGCAGCAGTCGCCACGGCGAGAGGAACGTGAAGCCGCTCATCGTCCACCGACCACGGCCTCGGACCCGCGAGCCGCAGCCCGGGACAGCGCATCGATGCGGTCACGGCGACCGGAGACGAACCGGGCCAACTCGAGGAGCCAGTCACGATCGGTGCGCAGCACCAGGTGGTCGGCACCGGTGGCACGGATCCGCGAGGCGATGGCGGCGCGTTGGGCGGCGGCGGCCTCGGCGTAGCGCGAGCGGAATCGTTCGTTGCCGGTGGGTACCTCGATCTCGCGACCGGTGACCGCGTCGTGCAGCACCAACATCCCGACATCGGGCAGCGCCAGTTCCACCGGGTCGATGACCTCGATGCACAACACGTCGTGACGCAGGGCCACCTAGCGCAGCGCACCGTCCCATGGACCAGGGTCGAGGAAGTCGGAGATGACCACGATGAGTCCGCGTCGGGTGGCGGTGCCGGCCAGTCGTCGCAGTCCGCCCTCCAGATCGGTGCGTCCCGGTCGGGGGTCATCCAGAGCGCCGAGGATCTGACGGAGCACCGCCTGCAGGTGGACCCGACCGCTGCGGGCCGGAATCGGTGTCGACGCGCCGTCGGGTTCGATGGTCATGGCCCCCACACGGTTTCCCGTGCGAGCGGTGAGGAACCCGGTGGCTGCGGCGCCTACGAGGGCGAGGTCACGCTTCTCGCAGGTGGCGGTACCGAAGGCCAATGAGGCCGAGGTGTCGACCAGCAGCCACGTCTCCAGTTCGCGGTCGGCCACCGTGTCACGCACATGGGGTTCGGTGGTGCGGGCGGTGACGTTCCAGTCGATGCGGCGCACGTCGTCACCCGGTTGGTAGGCCCGCACCTCACCGGGCTCCGAGCCGTGTCCGGGGGTGAGTCCACGGTGATCGCCTTGCAGCAGCCCGTCGAGCCGGCGCGTCACCGACAGTTCGAGTCGGCGCAGCAGTTCGGCGGCGGGTGTGCCGTCGATCGAGGGGTTGGCGGTGCGCTTCACCGGCCGGCGACCGCAGTCGGGTCCTGCGACGGGGCCACCACCGGGGCGTGCACGGTGGAGAGCAGTCGGGCGACCACCTGTTCCACCGAACGCCCCTGGGCCAGCGCCTCGTAGGAGGGCACGACGCGGTGGCGCAGCACATCGGGCGCGATGTCGAACACGTCCTGGGGCAGGACGTAGGAGCGGCCGCGCAACAGGGCCAGCGCCCGACCGCCGGCCACCAGACCGAGCGAGGCCCGCGGACTGGCGCCCCATGAGATGAGTTCGTCGAGCTCGGGCAGTCCGTAGGCCGCCGGTTCGCGGGTGGCCAGCACCAGCCGCACGGCGTAGTCGGCCACCGCCGGGGCCACGTACACGTCATCGCACGCCTCCTGCAGACCGATGAGTTCCTCGAGGGTGAGTCGTTGCTCGGCCTTGGGTGCGCGCACACCCATGCGGGCGACGATCTGCGCCTCCTCGGCTGCGGTCGGGTACCCGACCACGATCTTCATGAGGAACCGATCGCGCGGGGCCTCGGGCAGCGGGTACACGCCCTCCGATTCGATGGGGTTCTGGGTGGCCAGCACGAGGAACGGCTCGGGTTCCGCACGGGTCACGCCGGCGATCGAGACCTGGTGCTCGGCCATGACCTCCAGCAGCGCCGACTGCACCTTGGCCGGTGCCCGGTTGATCTCGTCGGCGAGGATGATGTTGGCGAACACCGGGCCCCACTCGATGTCGAACTGCTCGGTGGACGACCGGAAGATGCGCGTGCCCACGAGATCGGAGGGCAACAGGTCGGGGGTGAACTGCAGTCGATTGAACGAACCGCCGACCACCGTGGCCAGTGTCTCCACGGCCAGCGTCTTGGCCAGACCGGGCACGCCTTCGAGCAGCACGTGACCGCGGGCCAGCAACCCGACGAACAGGCGCTCGATCGCCCGGTCCTGTCCGACGATCACCTTCTTCATCTCCATGATGGCGTTCTCCAGCAGCGCCGCTTCGGCGGTGCGGGGTGCAGCGGGCGGGGGTGTGTCGCTCATCGGGGGCTCCGTGGGCAGGTCGGGGAGGATCGGTGTGGTCG
>JBJTGD010000123.1:0-12703 GCA_046093735.1 Acidimicrobiia bacterium
GTCAGGGATCGATGCGAAGTGCTTCGAGGCGGGCCTCGTGCACGGCCGCGGCCACGTCGATGGTCGTGCAGCGTCGGTCCTCCACCACCCGTCGACCGTCGATCCACACGTCGGTGACGTCGGCCCTGGACGCCGAGTAGACGATCGTCGAATGGGCATCGAACACCGGGTTGAGCGAGGGTGAGGCGGGATCGAGCAACACGAGATCGGCTCGTTTGCCCACCTCGATCGAACCCGCCAGATGGTCGATCCCCAGCGCCCTCGCCCCGTCGATGGTGGCCATGCGCAACACGTCGGTGGCGGGCAGCACCGTGGGGTCGAGTCGCATCCCCTTGTGGACCAGCGCGGCGGCGCGCATGGCGGCGTACATGTCGAGGTCGTTCGACGATGACGGCCCGTCGGTGCCCAGTCCGACGGTGACCCCGGCGGCATGCAGTTCCGGCACCCGGCACACACCGCTGGCCAGCTTCATGTTCGAACTCGGACAGTGCGCCACCGCCGTGCCGGTCTCGGCCAGTCGGCCGATCTCGTCATCGTCGAGCACCACGGCGTGGGCCAGCACGGTGCCGGATCGCAACATCCCCGCATCGTCGAGCAGCTCGATCGGCGTGCGGCCGAATCGCGTGCGCACGTCGTCGACCTCGGACCGGTTCTCGGAGGCATGGATGTGGAAGCGGGCCCCGAGCTCGGCGGCCAGCGCGCCGACCTCGCGCAACTGACCCGGATCCATCGTGTAGGTGCCGTGGGCGAACACCCACGGCACGGGACCGCCGGCGCGAGCCCGTTCGAGTCGCACGTCGAACGGGGTGGCGTCGGGTCCGTCGAACCCGATGAAGATCGGACCGGAGTGCAGCCTCAGTCCCGATCGTGCCGACTCGTCGAGACTGACCTCGGGCCACCAGTACATGTCGAGCGCGCTGGTGCAGCCGGCGCGCAGCAATTCGGCGTGGGCCAGGCGCGAGCCGGTGCGGACATGGTCGGCCGACAGCACACGCGTCTCCGCGGGCAGGAGCCGATCGAGGAAGTCCTGCAGCGACCGGTCGTCGGCGTAGCCGCGGAACAGGGTCATGGCCAGGTGCGGGGGGGCGTTGACCAGTCCGGGATGCAGCAGCCCGCCACCGGCGTCGACGACCGTCATGGCCGCGATCGCCGGCTCGGTACCGGCCGGCGCGATCTCCATGATGGTGGGACCGTCGAGCACCACCGTGGCGCCGGGCAGCACCGTGTCGTGGTCGTCGAGTGTCACGACGGTGGCGTTGGCGATGGCGGTGATGGTCATGGGATCCTCGGTCGGTCGAGGACGCGAACGTAGCGTCGAGCGACCCGGAGGTGACGATGTCCTCGCTTGTTCGCACCCAACTCACGCCCCATGTGCACGCCGCAGTCCAGTCGCGCACGGGTACGGGGTGGTCCAACTCGGGTCTGGTGGCTGCCGGCGGAGGCCTGGTCGTCGATTCGCTCTACGACGTCCGCCTCACGCAGGAGTTGGCGGCGCTGTACGCCGAGGTGCAGCCCGATGCACCCCGACGACTCGTCAACACCCATCACAACGGTGATCACTGCTGGGGCAACCAGGTGTTCGCCGGGGCCGAGATCATCGCCCACCGCGGGTGCGCCGAGCGCTTCGCCGACTTCACCCCGGAGCGGGCCGAGATGATCCGCACCATGGTCGATCCACCCGAGTCGATGCGTTCCATCCACGAGGAATGGGTCGACTTCGACTTCTCCGAGGTCGTGCTCACACCACCGACCGTCGTCATCGACCACGACGTCACCATCGACCTCGATGGCGTGCGCGTCGATCTGCTGTACGTCGGTCCGGCCCACACCGAGGGCGATCTCGTCGTGCACGTCCCCGACGAGGGAGTGGTGCTGATGGGTGACGTGCTGTTCAACCGGTGCACCCCCATCGGTTGGGAGGGATCCACCGACAACTGGATCGCTGCGTTGCGGCGCGTCGAGGATCTCGCGCCCGAATGGGTCGTGCCCGGTCACGGTCCGGTGTGCGACCTCGACGGCCTCGTGTCGTCGCGTCGCTACTTCGAGGCGGTGCGCGACCACGCCCGGGCGTCCTACGCCGCCGGCGAGACGGTGCTGGAGTCCTGCGCCGGCATCGACCTCGACGGATGGAGCACGTGGGACGAACCGTGGCGACTGGCCGCCAACGTGCACCGCGTGTACCGCGAATGCGCCGGAGCCCAGTGGGACACCCCGTTCGACTCCGGGGCGGTCATGGCCGATGTGGAGGCGCTGCGCCGTCAGCTGCAGGGCTGACCGCGTCGGCTTGGGGCCAGTCGGGCTCTGGTCGTACGCTTCGTCGGCGGCGCCCGCCCGGGGCGCCCCGAAGGGGGACCCGTGTCCGATCCGATCCCGATGGTCGACTACCTGGTGCTGGGCGGCGACCCGCACCTCGTCGCCCACGAGTGCACCTCGTGCGGCGCCCGGTTCTTCGACCGTCGCAACGCCTGCGCATCGTGCGGAGCCGTCGATTCGTTCTCGTCGGTCGACATCCCGACCGCAGGCGAGGTGCGCGCCTTCACCATCGTGAAGTCGTGGACCGGTGGTGACGACTACGTCCCCGCTGTCGTCGACTGCGGCGGTACCAGCGTGCGCGGTCAGATCGTCAACACCCCGCCCGATCCCGAGCACGTGAAGCTCGGCATGAAGGTCCGCCTAACCACCTATTCCATCGGTGCCGATTCCACTGGCACCGAGGCCATCACCTACGGCTTCGAGCCGGTCTGAGAGGAACGAGCATCATGGCGAACGACGACATCTGGATCCTCGGCATCAACATGACCAAGTTCGGGAAGCACCCGGACAAGGACGTCGTGGATCTGGCCGCCGATGCGGCGCTGGCGGCGCTGGCCGACGGTGGCGTGACCATCCAGGACATGGGTGTGCTGGCGGCCGGCAACCTCATGGGCGCCGCGGCCGGACTCGGCCAGCAGCTCCAGAAGCAGATCGGACAGACGGGCATCCCCGTCTACAACGTGGCCAACGCCTGTGCCACGGGCGCCACCGCGCTGCGCACCGTGATCATGGCGGTCAAGTCCGGTGAGTGCGACATGGGTCTCGCCGTCGGCGTCGAGAAGCTCTCGGGGGCCGGCATGCTCGGCGCCGGGTTCGGCGCGGCGAAGTCCGAGGAGTGGACTCGCGCTGGTCGTCACGGCACCGTGTCGGGCTTCGAGGGCAAGTTGGGTACCGACATGATGCCGGGGGTGTTCGCCCAGGTCGGCATGGAGTACCTGCACGCCCATCCCTACGACGGCGCCGAGTTCGAACTCTTCGCCCGCATCTCGGCCAAGAACCACTTCAACTCGACCATGAATCCGCTGGCCGCCATCCAGAAGGACATGTCGGTCGAGCAGATCATGAACGAGCCGATGATCGCCTACCCGAACACCCGGGCGATGTGCTCGGCCAACTCCGACGGCGCGGCGGCGGCCGTCGTGGTCTCCGGCGCCAAGTTGCGCACGCTGTCGGCCGAGCAGCAGCGGCGGGCGGTCAAGGTGTCGGCCTCGGTGCTGACCAGCGATCCCTACCAGGAGGCATGTCAGATCCTCCCCGACGTCAACACGCTGACGCGTCGGGCCGCCATCCGGGCCTACGAGGCGGCGGGCATCGGCCCGGCCGATCTCGATCTGGTCGAACTGCACGACTGCTTCGCCACCGCCGAACTGGTGCACTACGACAACCTCATGCTGTGCCCCGAGGGTGACGCGGTGGCGTGGTTCGAGGCGGGCAATGCCCATCGCGACGGTTCGACCCCCGTGAACGTGTCGGGCGGTCTGGAGTCGAAGGGCCATCCCATTGCCGCCACCGGCATCGCCAACATCTGGGAGATCTGCCATCACCTGCGTGGTGAGGCCGGTGTCCGGCAGATCCCCGATGCCAAGGTCGGTCTCGCTCACGTGATCGGCCTGGGTTCGGCCTGCGGCGTGCACATCCTCGAGCGATCGGGTCTCTGACCCGAACGGCATCCCCCCGTGCCCTCCCGTCTCCCCGCTCCCGAACGTCGTCAGCAACTGCTGACGACGGCGTTGGCCATGTTCGCCCGTCTCGGCTACCGCGACGCGTCGATGAACGACATCGCCGAAGCGGCCGGGGTGACCAAGCCGGTGCTGTACCAACACTTCGGGTCGAAGCGCGAACTGTTCGGTGAGGTGCTGGTGCAACTCTCGGCCGATCTGCGCGCTTCGGTGCGCACGGCGGCGGAGGTTGCCACCTCCGATGGGCCGCGTGCGCAGGTCGAGGCCGGATTCGGCGCGTGGTTCGGGTGGGTCGACCACAATCGTGATGGCTTCGCCGTGCTGTTCGATGGTGAGGTCCGTCGCGATGAGGAGTTCGCCGAGGTGGTGGCCCGGGTGTGGCGGATGATGGCCGACACGGTGGCCGAGTTCATCGTGGCCGACGGTCTGGATGCCGATCGTCGTCGGTTGCTGGCCTACGGCATCGTGGGCATGGCCGAGAGCACGTGTCGGCGCTGGGTGGAGAAGGAGATCGATCTCGACGCCGACGAACTCGGTCGTCAGGTCTCCTCGTTGGCGTGGTCGGGTCTGCGCGGACTGCAGCCCTGACGCGTCGACTCAGCGACCGTTCTCGCGGTCCTCGCGTTCGGCGGCCTTGACGGCGTAGCCGGTGATGATGGCCGGGGCCAACAGCGCCGAGTCGGCGATCATGAAGGCCACGATGATGGTGACGATGCCACCGGTGAAACCGGCGAAGAACCCGATGAAGAACACCACGATGGCGACGCCGAACAACGCATAGCCGACGCGTTGGGCCATGGTGGCGGCCCGGGCGATCTTCGCCCGCCGCACTCGGATCGGATCATCGGCGTTCGGCGTGTCGCTCACGGGGACCAGCCTGCCTCATCGAGGAGCGCAGCGATCGCGCTGTCCATCGATTCCAGTGAGAAGTGCCGTTGCGCCACCTCCCGGTTGTGGTCCAGCAGACCGGGATCGGGATCGGCCAGCCACCGGCGCAGGTCGGCGACCCGGTCGGGGTCGAACCAGCGGAAGCCCAGTCCTCGCAGTTCCTCGGCCACCGGATGGTGTCCGACCACCACGGGGCGTCGATGGATCGCCGCCTCGATGGGCGGGTTGCCGAAACCCTCGAACGTCGACGGGTACAGCACGACGTCGGCGGCGGCGTACAGGTCACCGAGGCGCGACGCCGGTTCACGCACGACGCGCACCCCTTCATCGCGCCCGCGGGCCAGCACTCGCTCCAGTTCGTCGGCGTAGTCCTCCTCGGCCGGACCGGTCAGCCAGTAGGTGCCGTCGAGTTCGGCGGCGATACGCAGCGCGGCGGGCACGTTCTTGCGGGCGATGGCCCGAGCCGGGTGCACCAGCACCAGTTCGTCGGGCGCGAAGCCGTGCCGTGATCGTTCGCCCTCGCGATCACCGGGTGGAGGATCGATGTCGAAACCGTTGTGGATGGTCACCGCATCGAAGCCCCGGGCCCGCAGCTCGTCGCGGGTGACGTCGGTGATGGCCACATGGCGCCACGCCGACTCCTCCGGTCCGAGCGGGAGTTCATCCCCCCGGTAGCGGTCGCGTTGCCACGGGGGATCGTGATGGTGCCAGATGGTGGGCCGACCGGCTCGCGCCGCAGCCACCGCGTGAGCCGCCGGGAGGTTCATGGGGATGGTGCCGAGGTTCTCGACCACCACAAGGTCGGAGCCGGTCAGCGCCTCGTGCACCTCGGCGGCGAGACGGTCGAGGTCGACAGGTGTGGCGGCGTCGGGTCCCGCCAGTCCGTCGTGGCCATCGGGCCAGCGACCGATGGCCAGATCGGGCACGAGGACATCGACCGGACCGCTCCCGGCGACCGTGCTGACCTCGAATCCGAGCCGACGGAACGCGTCGACCCACCGGTCGGCCACGATGGAGACTCCGTCGGTGCCGCCGAGACGGAACGAGACGACGGTGCACAGGGTCATCGGTGCGTGGGAGCGGTCGGGAGGTCGGACAGGTGCACGAGGACGAAACGGTACCGGGGATCATCGAATCGGCCCGGGCGGTGCTCGAGGCCAACTGGCGTGCCGTCGGCTACACGGTCCCCAACGCCGAGGTCTACCCCTTCCAGTGGCTGTGGGACTCGTGCTTCCACGCCATCGTGTGGGCCCGACTGGGTGAATCCGACCGGGCGCGTGCCGAGCTGCTCCACCTGTTCCGCATGCAGGCCGCTGACGGCTTCGTACCCCACGTCGACTACGAGTGGTCACCGTGGCACCATGCCGACTTCTGGGGGAGGGAGGGCGCGTCGTCCATCACCCAACCGCCGATGTTCGGCCATGCCATCGCCGAGTTGTCCCGACGGGGAATCGATGTGTCCGACCTGGTCGGACCGGCGACGGCGGGACTGCGGTTCCTGCTCGACCACCGCCGGCGCGTCGGGGGTCTCGTGGCGCTCTGTCACCCGTGGGAGAGCGGCGGAGACGATTCACCCCGCTGGGACCACTGGTGCGAGGAGCCGTGGTCGACGGTGTCGTGGTACGTGGTCAAGGGCCGACTCCTCGACGGACTGGTGACCAGCGTCGATGGTTCACCGGTGGCCAACGATGACTTCGTGGTCGGCAGTTGTGGCTTCAACGCCCTCGTCGCCTTCAACGCGTTCGAACTGGCCTCGGTCACCGGTGACGCGTCGCTGGAGTCCGGCGCAGCATCACTCGTCGACGCGTTGGCCACGAGGTGGGATCCCGATTCGTGCTCGTGGATCGACACCGGCGATGCCGAGGGGGACTCCGGTCGGGTGCGCACTCTCGACGCGCTGCTCCCGGTGCTGGTCGAACGCGAGGTGGAGGTGCGTGATGCGGTGTTCGCGGCATTGCTCGATGACGCGGCCTACGGCGGAGCGTGTGGTCCTGCGGGGGTGCATCGCGCCGAATCGACCTTCGCGGCGCGCACCTACTGGCGAGGTCCGGCGTGGCCGCAACTCACCTATCTGTTCTGGGTGGCGGCGCAGCGGCACGGCCGAACCGACGATGCGCAGCGTCTGGCGCAGATGCTCGTGAGTGGGGCCGAACGCTCCCGATGGGCCGAGTACTGGGACGCCGACGACGGCACCGGACTCGGTGCCGCGCCACAGTCGTGGGCCGCGCTGGCCGCCGTCGTCGTCTGAGCGACGGTCAGGAGGCGACGTCGAGCGGACGATCCTCGGCGGGACCGTCGTCCACCGGGTCGAGCATCCGACCGATGACCCGCACCGACGCGCCACCGGCCGGTGTCGGACGCGGCGGCGGTGTGACGGTGTTGACCACGGCGGCGACCGGCTCGACCACGACGGGTGCGCTGGTGTCGAGCACCGTCCCGGCGATCCGGACCTCGCCGGTGAGGTCGCGGGTCAGCGCCAGGTGGTTGCGGGGATCCGGCACGGCCTCCACGATCGACCACAGGGCGGCGTCGGCTCCGGTGGGCAGACGTTCGTCACGGGGCAGTCGACCGCGCCGGGAGGCGGCGCGCTCGGTCGACTGGGTCGAGGAGATGAGGGCGACCAGAAGGACCACGGCCAGAAGGGCAGCTGCGATCACGAGCACCATGGGCTGAAAAAATACGACGACGGCGCGCGCTGGTGGTGGACCCTCGGTCGGTGCTCAGCGGCGCGAGTCGCGCACCGATCCCGTGATCTTGCCGGCCGGGTCGTAGGCCAGGCAGCCGAACGTCTGCACACCTCGACCCATCTGTTCGGGTGAGGGGAGGATCCACCCGATCTCGAGTGACGACTCCGGGTACCCGATCCCCACGTAGGGCTCGAACGTCGACGAGCAGCGCTTGCGGGCGACGGTGGCCAGTTGCTCGAGGGTCGGCGCGGGCGCGCGGGGCAGACCGGCCTCGAGGCCCGCCCTCACCTCGTACTGATGGGGCAGGTCGCAGCCCAGCCGCAGGATGACGTCCTTGTCCGACTTCTGGGTGGCGTCCTGACCCGGGGTGGCGCGCGTGGTGACCGCTCGGCCCGTGACCAACGAACGCAGGTCGATGCAGTCGCCCACCTTCGGACCGTAGACATAGGAGATGCGCCCGACCCCGGCCTCGGGCTCCATCGTGGTCGACGTGGTGGACGACGTGGCGGCCGGGGCGATCGTGGTGGTCACCGCGCGAGTGGCCGGCTTCGACGATGTCGTGCACGCCCCGGCGACGACGGCGACCGTCAGCCCGAGCACCACGAGCGCGCCGAAAGGGGTGAACCGACGTCCGTCGGGGGACGAGGGGCGGCGCGGGATGAGCGACATGGCGGTCCGGGTCAGTAGGAGGCGGGCAGGAGTCGGGCGACGTTGGTGAACGTGACGAACAACAACAGCAGGACCACCGGTGTTCCGAGGGCGTAGGCGCCCCACTTTGGGATGCGGTTCCAGCGGCGAGCGGCGAACCACACCTCGAACCACGCAAGGATGGTCACCGTCGACCACAGCAGCGCGGGCAACCACGCATCGGGATCACCGCCGGCCAGCGGATCGATGGACGCATCGTTCGTCACCGCTTCGGCGTAGTGGGGGACCGGTGTGGGGGGCGCCGGTGGCGAGCGGAGCGTGGCGGTGACGACGATGCGCTGGGCGGCCGAGAACTTCGGATGACAGGCCATCAGCGTGAGACGCGAACCGTCGACCGGTTCGAGGATCCCGACGTCGTCCGGTCCGACCACGAAGTAGCCGCGGGACTTGCCGGATGGATCGGGCTGCGCGTCGACGACGTAGTCGAACGTGCCCTGCAGTGTGGTGACGGTGATGGGATCGCCCGGCTGCAACTCGTCGAGACGGTTGAACGGCGCGCCGTAGGTGGTGCGGTGTCCGGCGATGGCCGCGTTCCCCGGTTGACCGGGCATGACCGTCTGCGGGAAGTGCCCCGGCCCGTCGCGCAGCAGTGACAGGTCCACACCCTGGACGACGATGTGGTCGGAATCGATCGTGGGCAGTCGCAGTCGACCGACGGGGTCGCCCAGCTTCGGAACGGGGAGTTCGGTGGCGACGGCATCGGGCGTTGCGTCCGGTGGGGCGTCCGACGGGGCACCGGGCGGGATGCTCGGCGTCACCGTGGCCAGACGATCGGCGAAGGACGAATTCAGTCGGTCCTGGGCCCGGGCCGCAGACAGCCCCGTGCCCCACAGCTGGTAGGCCACGAACAGCAGGACCACGACGCCGGCCCTGATCATGAGCCGTCCGATCGCTCCCACGACGCGCCACCACTGCACGCGCCGACCCTAGTGAGGCCCCCGCTTGGTCCGATCGCGGACGGGGTGGCTACGGTCGGGATGCTCCATGGCGACTCCCGCACCCCCTCCGACCGACAATGCCGGTCGCGCCGACGGCGCTCCCCGGTCCGGACCGGTGGTCCACCTGCGCGGGGCCGTCGCCCTCCTCGGCCGCTTCCCGGCCTTGGCCGGTGTCGACCTCGATGTCGCGCCCCGGCGCATCGTGCTGCTGCGCGGCCCCAATGGCGCCGGCAAGACCACCCTGTTGCGGGCACTGGCCGGCCTGGTGTCGTTCACCGCTGGCGAGGCGACCGCGCTCGGGGTCGATCTGCGGGCCGACCGGCGCGCCGTGCGGTCGCGGGTCGGACTGCTGGCCCACGGCGCCGGTCTCTACGACGAGTTGACGGTGGCGGACAACGTCCGGTTCTGGACCCGTGCTGCGCATGCCGACGCGGCCGATGCCGAGGCGGCGATGGCACGACTGGGTCTCGACGGTCGTCTGCGCAACGTCGTCGTCGGTCGACTGTCGACCGGTCAGCGTCGGCGAGCCTCGTTCGCCTGTCTCGTGGCTCGTCGTCCCGAACTGTGGTTGCTCGACGAAGCGCATGCGGGTCTCGACCGCGACGGTCGCGACGTCGTCGATGCCATCGTGCGCGAGGCATCGGCGGCCGGGGCCACGGTGGTGCTGAGCTCCCATGAACTCGATCGCTCGATCGCCCTGTCCGACGAGATCGTGACGCTGGCCGGAGGAGCCGTCGTGGCCACCGGAGTCGACGATGTGGGCTGACGCGTGGCTGGTGGCCGTCAAGGACCTGCGCATCGAGTTCCGGTCGCGCGTCGCCCTCAACCAGGTGCTGCCCTTCGCGTTGTTGGTACTGGTGCTGTTCGCCTTCGCCCTCGATCCCGACCGCGGTCTGCTGGAGAAGGCCACGCCCGGGCTGTACTGGGTGGCCGTCCTGTTCAGCGCGCTGCTGGCGCTGGGGCGGTCGTTCTCGGTGGAGTCGGCCGATGGCGTCCGCGACGCCCTGCGCCTGTCGGGCCTTCCCCCGGTGGCCCTCTGGTTGGGGAAGGTGCTGTCGGTGGCCATCCAACTGCTGGTGCTCGAGGTGGTCCTCGGGGCCGGGATCATCGTGCTCTACGGCACGTCGGTCACGGGCTGGCCCCTGTTGCTGATGACCATCGTCGTCGCGACCGTCGCCATCGCCACCGCCGGTACCCTCTACGGCGTCGTGGCGGCCGGGCTCAGGGTCCGGGAGACCCTCCTGCCGCTCCTCGTCCTGCCGGTGCTCGCACCGGTTCTGATCGGATCGACCCGGGCCTTCGAGGCAGCCCTCGGTGGCACCCCCTCCGAGGGGTGGCCGTGGGTCGGGCTGATGAGTGTGTTCGCAGCGGTGTACGTGGTGGCCGGAGCCCTCGGGTTCGGTCCCCTGATGGAGGAGACGTGACGATCGAGACCGACGCTCCCGACGACGTCGTCGATCCCGGCCCCCTCACCACCGGCTCGCGCACCACGGCCGTGCTCGGTGGCGTGGCGCTGGTGGCCATCGCCGTGCTGGCGCTGTTCGGTCTCGTGCTCAGCCCGGCCGATGCCAATCAGGGCGAGGCGGTCCGCATCCTCTACGTGCACGTACCCTCGGCCACGGCCGCCTACATCGGGTGCTTCCTCACCACCACCGGTTCGGTCCTGTACCTGTGGCGCCGGTCGCGCTGGTGGGAACTCGTGGCCTTCGCCGGTGCCGAGGTGGCCACCCTGTTCACCGTGATCACCCTGGTGACCGGGATGCTGTGGGGCCGACCCACCTGGGGCGTGTTCTGGGTGTGGGATGCCCGGCTCACGTCCACGGCGATGTTGTTGTTGCTGCTGCTCGGGTACCTGGCCGTGCGTCGACTCAGTGCCGACTACGAGGTGCGGGCCAAGCGTGCCGCCATCGTCGGATTGCTCCTCGTGCCCAACGTCATCATCGTGCGGCAGTCGGTGCAGTGGTGGCGCACATTGCACCAGAAGCCCACCTTGTTCTCCAACGGCCTCGATTCGCGCATCGAGGGACTGATGTTGTTCTCCCTGTTCACCGGGTTCATCGCTATCGCTCTGGTGTTCCTGTGGTTGCTCATCCATCGCTTCCGGGTGGCGTGGCTCGCCGAGCAGGTGGCCGAAGAGGGTCTGGAGGCGGCGATCGCCGAGCGACGGGCCGAAGGAGCATCGGCATGAGCACAGTCGTAGTCGGCGCCATCGGGGGCACGTGGCCCTATGTGATCGCGTCGTGGATCTTCGTGTTCGGCTCGATCGGCGCGTTCGCCGTCGCCACCGTGGTGCGCGGCCGTCGACTCAGTCGACGGGTGCCCCCGGAGCGTCGTCGATGGAGCTGACTCCGCGCACCGGTCCCGATGGTTCGCCCGACGCCCCGCGACGGCGTCGTCGCCGCATGAGCCTTCCGGCATTGGCGCTGCTGGTGGCCGTCATCGCCATCGGTGGATTCGTCGTGCTGCAGGCGCTCGGTTCGGCCACCACCTTCTACCGGAACGTCGATGAGGCCGTCGCCCAGCGCGACTCGCTCGGAACCTCCCGGTTCCGGTTGCAGGGCACCGTCGTGCCCGGCACCATCGACCGCACCGGCGAGGGGGTCACCTTTGAGGTGGCCTACAACGGGGTGGGTCTCAAGGTGCGTCATGTCGGAGATCCACCCGAGATGTTCAAGGAGAACGAGGCGGTGCTCCTCGAGGGGCGATTCGACTCGCCCGGTGGCTCCACCTTCGACTCCGACCTCATGATCGTGAAGCACAGCGAGGTCTACAAGGAGAAGGAGGCGGGTCGCCTCAGTGAGGCCGACGTCAACGGCAAGGTGCCCGTCGCCTCCGGCGGGGGCGGTTCGTGAACCTCGTCCTCGGTCGCGCCGGTGTCACCCTCGGACTGGCGGCCGCCATCCTCGGAGTGATCACGCTGGCCTACGGGTTGGCGCGCCGGCGACCCGACATCGTCCGACTGTCACGTTGGTACGCGCTGATGCTGTTCGCCGGGGGCCTGCTGGCCGCAGTGGCCATGGAACGGGCGCTGATCACGCGTGACTTCACCGTCGAGTACGTGGCCCAGAACGGGTCGACCCGCACACCGGCCCTCTACAACTTCGCCACGTTGTGGGGTGCGCTGGAGGGCTCGATCATCCTGTGGGCGCTGGTGCTGGGTGGCTACACCTTGGCCGTCGTCATCAAGTTCCGGAAGCGACTGGCCGATCCACTCGTCGGCTGGGCGCTGCTCACCATGTTCGCCGTGGCCGTGTTCTTCTTCTTCCTGCTGGTCGGTCCGGCCAATCCGTTCCGTGCCTTCGACCCGCCCATCGGGTTCGACGGTCCCGGCCCCAATCCGTTGTTGCAGAACCATCCGCTCATGGCCTTCCACCCACCGATGCTCTACCTGGGCTATGTGGGTTTTGCGGTGGCCTTCGCGTTCGCTGTAGCGGCACTGATGGAGCGCCGGCTCGACCCGACCTGGGCGCGCTGGAGCCGTCCTTGGGCC
>JBJTGD010000124.1:0-3344 GCA_046093735.1 Acidimicrobiia bacterium
CCGGGTCGGCCCTAGCGTGACGGGATGCCACGGATCACCGTTCCCGAAGGTGCCGACCCGCTGCTGCACGTGTGGACCGGCACCGACAGTGAGGGTGCGGCGCCGGTCCACACGTGCAGCAGCGGGTCGGCACCTTCGGGAACGGTGATCCGTGGCATCCCGTCACGCTAGGGCCGACCCGGACCGTTCGCTCGCCCCGATCCTCCGGTCACCTCTCGACCCACTCATCCCGGCGGAATGGGCCCGACCGGTAGCGTTGCCGGCGTGTTGCACATCGTCCGATCGGTCCATGACGACCTGCTCGCTCACCTCTTCGCCGGACTGCCCGACGAGGCCTGCGGTCTGCTCGTCGGACATCTCGGGTCCGAGGGGCAGCCCTGCGTGGCCGACACGTGGTACCCCAGCGCCAATCTGGCGGCCTCGAGCCGGATCTACACCATCGACCCCAAGGTGCACCTGCGGGCCGACCGGGACGCCGAGGACCGCGGCGCCGAACTGGTGGGCGTGGTGCATTCCCACACCCACACCGAGGCCATTCCATCGCCCACCGACATCGCCCAGGCCCCCGATCCGGCCTGGCACTACGTGATCGTCTCGTTGCGCCACGGCACCCCGGTGGTGCGCTCCTGGCGCCTCATCGACGGCGTCGCCACCGAGGAGCCCGTGGTTCTCGTCGACCCCTGAGCGACTGTTGCGGTTCGGGCCGGATGCGGCCCTAGAATCCCTACCGCTTCGGTCGGGAATTCCCGGCCCCTCGTGCAGGGAAGGTTCCATGACGGTGTTCGGCTCGGTGCTCGTCATGATCGGCAACACGCCGATGGTCGACGTCTCGATCCTGAGCCCGAACCCCCAGGTGCGGATCCTCGGGAAGATGGAGGGTCAGAACCCGGCCGGCTCGGTCAAGGACCGCATCGCCCTGTCGATGATCAACGAGGCCGAGGCCGACGGAACGCTCACCCCGGGTCGCACCATCATCGAGCCGTCCTCGGGCAACACCGGCATCGCCTTGGCCATGATCGCCCGCATCAAGGGCTACCCCATCAAGATCGTGCTGCCCGAGAACGTGTCGATCGAGCGCCGTCAGCTCCTCGAGGTGTACGGCGCCGAGATCATCCTGTCGCCGGGCAACGAGGGCTCCAACGGTGCCGTGCGTCGGGCCATCGAACTGGCCGACGAGCATCCCGAATGGGCCTTCCTCTACCAGTACGCCAACGAGGCCAACCCGCGGGCCCACTACGAGACCACCGGTCCGGAGATCTGGGCCGACGTCCCCGACATCACGCACTTCGTGGCCGGCCTCGGTACCAGTGGCACGTTGATGGGAGTGGGCACGTTCCTCAAGGAGCAGAACCCCGACATCAAGGTCCTGGCCGTCGAGCCCCCGCTGGGTGAGAGCGTCGAGGGCCTGCGCAACCTCGATGAGGGCTACATCCCGCCGGTCTACGAGAAGTGGGGCGGGCCCGAACTCCTCGACGGCAAGCGCATCGTGCGGCCGCGCGAATCCATCGAGTACACCCGACTGCTGGCCGAGAAGTGCGGCGTCTTCTCGGGCATCTCAGCCGGAGCGGCGCTGGCCGGTGCCGTGCGCGTGGCCTCCCAGATCGACGAGGGCACGATCGTGTTCATCGTGTGCGACGGTGGATGGAAGTACCTCTCCACCGGGGCGTGGACCGACGACATCGACGAGGTCACCGCCCGCGCCGAGAAGATCCTCTACTTCTGATCCTGTTCTCCCCGGATCCGCTTCGGGACCCGGATGCCGCTCGGGGTGACGAGTAGCCTCGCCGGAGTGGACCAGCGGCCGATCGGGATGTTCGACAGCGGCTTCGGGGGACTCACCGTGGCCCGGGCCGTCATCGATCTGCTTCCAGCCGAGGACCTCGTCTACGTGGGCGACACCGGTCGCTATCCCTATGGCCCCCGACCACTCGACGAGGTGCGGGGCTTCGCCCTCGAGATCGCCCGTCACCTCCTCGACCGGCACGACGTGAAGATGCTGGTCGTGGCGTGCAACACGGCATCGGCCGCCGCCCTCGACGAGTTGCGGGCGATCTCACCGGTGCCCGTGCTCGGCGTGATCGAACCCGGCGCCCGGGCCGTGGTCGAAGCCACCCGCCGGGGACGCGTCGGTGTGATCGGCACCTTGGGCACCATCGGTTCGGGCGCCTACCAGAGGGCCATCACCGAGGCCGGTGTCGAGGTGGAGCTGACCTGTGCGGCATGTCCGGGCTTCGTGGAGTTCGTCGAACGGGGAGAGACCGAATCCGAACAGGTGCACGTGCTGGCCGAACGTCTGCTGGCCCCCGTGCTCGATGCCGACGTCGATGCCCTGCTGCTCGGCTGCACCCATTACCCGTTCCTGGCCCGCACCATCGGTGACGTCATGGGTCCCGATGTGGTGCTCGTCGATTCGGCCGATGCCACCGCCTTCGCGGTGCGCGACCTGCTCGACGCAGCGCGGTTATCGCGTGGCGGGGGAGAGGGCGTGCACCGGTTCGAGTCCTCCGGTGACATCGAGGCGTTCCGCACCCTCGGCCGGCGCCTTCTCGGTCCCGAGATGGATCACGTCGTCGGCATCGACTGGGATTGACCTGCGAAGGGGGGTCGGGCCGCACCATATTGGTCCGGGTGTCCTCCATTCCCTAGTGTTTCGGTGGAAATAGCAGAGAAGTGGCCCTGCCCGCGGTCACAGGGAACCTGATGACCACACTGACGCATCTTCAGCACCTCGAGGACGAGAGCATCCAGATCATCCGCGAGGCGGTGGCAGAGAGCGAACGGCCGGTCCTGCTCTACTCGATCGGCAAGGACTCCACGGTGCTGCTGCACCTGGCGGTCAAGGCCTTCTACCCGTCGAAGATGCCGTTCCCGCTGCTCCATGTCGACACCACGTGGAAGTTCCGGGAGATGTACGAGTTCCGGGACCGGATCGTGGCCGACCTCGGGCTCGAACTGATCGTCCATCACAACCCCGAGTGCATCGAACGAGACATCAACCCGTTCGATCACGGCACCTCCCTGCACGTCGATCTGTGGAAGACCGAGGGGTTGAAGCAGGCCATCGACAAGTTCGGCTTCGACGTGGCCTTCGGTGGGGCCCGGCGCGACGAGGAGAAGTCGCGGGCCAAGGAGCGGGTGTTCTCCATCCGCTCGGCCCAGCACCGATGGGATCCGAAGCAACAACGACCCGAGTTGTGGCACCTCTACAACGCCCGCCGCGCCCCGGGCGAGAGCGTGCGTGTGTTCCCGCTGTCGAACTGGACCGAGCTCGACATCTGGCAGTACATCCACCGCGAGCGGATCCCGCTCGTGCCCCTCTACTTCGCGGCCGAGCGGCCGGTGGT
>JBJTGD010000125.1:0-3180 GCA_046093735.1 Acidimicrobiia bacterium
AGTCAGTTCCCTGCCACACCCCCTTCGTACCGTCCGAACACACCAGTCCGAATCCCGGATCGCCCAACAGAAAGGCACAGCAATGAGTAATGATCGTGAAAAGGCCCTCGAAATGGCCCTGGCCCAAATCGACAAGCAGTACGGCAAGGGCTCGGTCATGAAGATGGGCGAGAAGGGCACGATGCGGGTCGAGACGATCCCGACCGGCGCCCTGGCCCTCGATCTGGCCCTCGGCGTCGGCGGTCTGCCCCGCGGTCGCGTGGTCGAGATCTTCGGACCGGAGTCCTCTGGCAAGTCGACCCTGGCCATGCACGTGGTGGCCGAGGCTCAGCGCAACGGAGGCATCTGCGCCTACATCGATGCCGAGCACGCCATGGATCCGGTGTACGCCCGCAACATCGGCGTCGACATCGACGAGCTGCTGATCTCGCAGCCCGATACCGGTGAGCAGGCCCTCGAGATCGCCGACATGCTCGTGCGCTCGGGTGCACTCGACGTCGTCGTCATCGACTCGGTGGCGGCGCTCACCCCTCGAGCCGAGATCGAGGGCGAGATGGGCGACAGCCACGTCGGTCTCCAGGCCCGACTCATGAGCCAGGCGCTGCGCAAGCTCACCGCCAATCTCAACAAGTCCAAGACCGTGTGCGTCTTCATCAACCAGTTGCGCGAGAAGATCGGCGTGATGTTCGGTTCGCCCGAGACCACGCCGGGCGGTCGGGCGCTGAAGTTCTACTCCTCGGTCCGTCTCGACATCCGACGTATCGAGTCCATCAAGGACGGTGTCGAGGTGGTGGGCAACCGCACCCGCGTCAAGGTGGTCAAGAACAAGGTGGCGCCGCCGTTCAAGCAGGCCGAGTTCGACATCATGTACGGACGTGGCGTGAGCCGCGAGGGTTCGACCATCGACATCGGCGTCGACATGGGCATCGTCAAGAAGTCGGGTGCCTGGTACACCTACGAGGGCGAGCAGCTCGGTCAGGGCCGGGAGAACGCCAAGACCTATCTGCAGGAGAACCCCGAGGTCATGGTGGAGATCACCGAGCGGATCCTCACTGCGGTGGGCATCGGCGGCGATCCCGAGGCCGGTTTCGAGGCCGAGGACGACGAGGTCATGGGCGACGAGCACGACCTGCCCATCTCGCTCGACGACTGAGCCGTCGGCGGCCTCAGCCGGCCGTACCCACCGGCACCACGCTGGTCCCGAGCCACGGGGCCAGCGTGGGCGTGATGGGCATGTACTCGCCTCTTGCGCCGATCGTTGCCCAGTACTCGGGTGGCGTGAAGGTGGCCAGCGACCCTGGCGTCGAACCGGGACCGATCTCGTAGATGACGTCCACCCTGTCCACGGGACGGTCGCCGGCCGCAAGGCGACCGCCAGCCGTCCCCCGGGAGGCCGCGAGGTGCAGCGTGGTCGACGCATCGGGAATCGAAACCGCCGTCGGGGTCGGAGCGCAGCCCGCTATCTCGGCCGTCGGCCCGGTCATGGTGATCGTCACCGCACTCGAGCCCGCAACACAGCGCACCACCGACTCGCCCAGCACGACCTGCTCGACCGTCGGTGCAGCCACTCCGAACCGCAAGGTGGGTGCTTGCGCCACGCGCAGGGGATCGACGCGAGGCCCGACGCCGTAGGCGTCAGTCACCACCTCGAACCGGTAGAGGCTGCGGGTGGGGAAGCGAGTGGCCAGTTCGAGACTCCGGCCACCCAGGTCGGCGGCGTACAGAATCTCCGAATCGAGGTGGGGAGGATTGGCGAACGCGCCACGCGGATGGAGGATGTAGGGACCGTCGTCCCCGGCGGGGATGATCACCACTGCCGGCTCGGTGACCGTCGAACGCACGGCGGCCAGTTCGAGTTCCATGGCGTCGCGCACGCGCTGGTTCGCTCGCACCCGATCGGGCAATTCGATCGACGTGCCGGCCACCATGGCCACGAGGGCAATGGTCAACCACGGCCAGCGTCGTGTGGCCAGATCGCACAACGCCACGGCGATGAGGATCATCGAGGGCAGCAGCAGCTGCAGGTAGTAGTGGGGGCCGTAGAAGTTGCGTCCGGCAATGATGAGGTAGTTGCCGTAATAGAAGAAGTACGCGAACGGGAACGCGACCATCATGGCCACCAGGAACCACAGCACCTTGCGTTGAGTTCGCCACAGACACCGCGCACCCCACACGCCGAGCGGGATGGACACCATCCCACCGGCGATCCAATGGGGATAGGCCCGCAGGTTCGTGCGCGTCGCCAACCACGCCTCCCAAGGACCGACGTAGATGTACCGCGAGTACTCGGCGATGGCGCGGTACCCGAAACCGAACGAGTCGTTGCCGCCGATGGCCCACAGGGCGAAGGTGAACGGATCCCCGGTGGTGAAGGCGTTGTAGGTGAAGACCGCCACCACCACGGGCAGCGCCGAGAGTCCGAGCACGGGCACGGTGCGCAGCAACAATTGCCACCGACCGCTGCGCAGCCACATCCAGCCCACGAGGAGGAACCCGGCCACGATGCCCTCGAGTGGTCGGGTGAACAACAACAGCCCCTCGACAAGACCGCCTCCGATGAGCCACCACAGCCACCGTCGGCCCTCGATGGCGGCATCGATGCCTCGGGTGACGAGGGTGAGCGCGGTGGCCCCGATGGCCACCGACAACACGTACGACACGTACATGGCGCTCTGCACCATCACCAACGGGCAGAGGACGAAGCACGCCGCAGTCACCAGCGCCACCGAGTCGCGACCGAGCAGCGCCTTGGTGGCCGCATACACCGCAACGACCGCCGCGGCCGCCACCGCGGCCAAGGCCACCCGCATCGTGCCGAACAGCAGATCACTGAGCGCCATCAACCCGGGGAGGATGGGTTGGGCCACCAGTACGAGACGGTCGCCGTCCACCCGACCCGACATCCAGGGTCGGAAGGCGTCACCGTGGGCGGCGTCGGACAGATTGACGTCGCCGCTGGCGAACATCTGCGCCTGCAGGACGTAGACCGCCTCGTCGTTGTTCATCGAGAGGTTCTCGAAGAACACGTTGCCCACCACCAGCGAGAGGACGAAAGCGCACAGGGCCAGACCGGACAGCACGAATCGGGAGCGCCAGACCGGAGTCACGGCAAAGATGGTAGGCGGGGGTGGGCCGTGGACCGACTCGGGACCGACTCGGGAGCGTCAGCCGCCCACCACT
>JBJTGD010000126.1:0-5244 GCA_046093735.1 Acidimicrobiia bacterium
GAAGCCGCGAGCCGCCTCGGCGGCGGTCCGCGCAACCGGATCCATCGACGACATCGAAGCTCAGTCCTCGTCCGGTGTGTCGTCCTCGTCCACCTCGACATGGAAGAGACGATCGAGGAGGAAGAAGCGCACCACCCACAGGACACCGAACGACACCAACTGCACGAGGAGGATCAGGTACCGGTTGCGGGTGTGGTTGTCGGCGTAGGCGATGGCCAGGGTGGAGATCACGAGACCGGCGATGGTGAACGCCCAGAAGGGCATCACCTCCTTGCGGAGATGACTGCGGCCGCGCTTTCCCCATGCCCAGATGCGGTTCATGTAGTAGGCGGGGACCGCCGAAGCGGCCACGGCGACGAGGTTGGCGAACGTCGGTCGCATCCACCGTTGGAACATGACGAGGAGACCACCGCCCACCACGACGTTCACCACCGAGACGAACACGTAGCGAAGTCCCCGGGTGCGGATGGAATGCACCATCGAACCGAACATGCCCGTCGTCTCGGGTAGCGGCGTGACGGTGCGCGACGACGCCGGGAACTCCCGACGAAGTTCGTGGCTCATGGACGCACCTCCGACCCGACCCGCACGTCGGATCGCTCGAACGAGCCTAGGACGGACGCGCTGTCGGCCTCGTCACGACAGCGCATTGGCCCGGGCCACCGCGCCGAGCCACTGACCACTGGGCTTGACCGTACGAGCCTGCGTCTCCCGATCGACCTCGATGATGCCGAAACGCGGGCGATAGCCGAAGGCCCACTCGAAGTTGTCGAGCAGACTCCAGTAGGTGTAACCCCGCACATCGATGCCCTCGTCGATGCACTCCAGCACACCGTCGAGGGCTGTGCGCACGTACTCGATGCGCTGATCGTCGTCGTTGGTGCCGATGCCGTTCTCGGTGACGACCAGGGGCACCGAACCCGAGGTGTAGGTCCAGGCGCGTCGCAGACACGCCGCCAGCGATTGGGGCCAGAACTCGTAGCCCATCGGCAGGGTGGGCACGCCCGCTTCCGGCCCGAGGTGACCCGATGGCCCGATGCGCGTGCGGCTGTACACCTGCACGCCGAGGAAGTCATCGTCGCCGACGATGTCGAGGAACTGGTCCTCCATCCTCCGACGCTCGCGTTCCATGCGTCCGATGGCCTCGGCATCATCGGCCGGGACCGCCTGATAGTCGGCCATCGACAGGGTGAGCCCGACGGGGAAATCACCCGGTCCCGCTTTGAGCACGGGCACCACACGGCGGTGGGCGTCGAGGAAATTGACGTTGGCCGCATCGAGTTCGGTCCGGTCCACGCGCCCGGGCGGGAACAGTCCGAGCCCGTAGCCCATCACGCTCACGATGTTCGGCTCGTTGATGGTGCAGGCCGTGCCGATCAGATCGCCGAGCGTCCCCACCGACCGCTCGGCGAACCGCAGGAATCGATCGACCGTCGACGCCGTGTGCCATCCACCCTCGGCCACCACCCAGCGCGGAGTGGTGAAGTGATGGAAGGTGACCACTGGTTCGATGCCGTGCACGTGACACGCCGCCATTACTCGCCGGTAGTGCTCCAACGCCGCGGTGGAGAACTCGCCCTCCTCGGGCTCGATGCGCGACCACTCGATCGAGAACCGGTAGTTGTCGAACCCGAGCGCTGCGCACAGGGCGATGTCCTGGTCGTAGCGGTTCCACTGGTCACAGGCATCCCCGCTGGGCGCCTCACAGGGTGAGCCCGGGGTGTGCTCCCACGCCCACCAGTCGTTGTTCCAGTTCCCGCCCTCGACCTGATGGGCGGCCGTGGCCGTGCCCCATCGGAATCCGTCAGGGAATCGTGCGCCACTGGTCATGGGCGGACCCTAGCCCTGCCACCGACGACCATTCCGACGACGGTGCCCCGCAGTCGCCGGATGTGGGAGATTGTCCCGGTGAGTCAGGCCGCCGTCGATGCCCTCGTTCAACTCCTCGACCTCGAGGCACTCGAGGTCAATCTGTTCCGCGGCACCAGTCCACCCTCCGAGCGTCAACGAGTGTTCGGCGGACAGGTGGCCGGACAGGCTCTCGTCGCCGCCTCGCGCACCGTGGACCCCGAGACGACGATCCACTCCCTCCACGCCTACTTCCTGCGCGCTGGGGACTCGCGCGTGCCCATCATCTACGAGGTCGAGCGGATCTTCGATGGGTTGTCGTTCACCACGCGTCGCGTCAGCGCCGTGCAACACGGTCGGGTGATCTTCACGCTGTCGGCCTCGTTCCAGGTGCCCGAGGACGGCTTCGATCATTCCGCACCCATGCCCGATGTACCTTCACCCGACTCGCTGCCCGACGTACAGCAACGCTGGGGGGAGATCGCCGCCGCCAAGGGCGCCGACGAGTACCTGCGCGTTGTCCCCTTCCGCCTGCGCAACTGCGACTGGACCCCTGAGGATCGCACCGAACCACTGCCGCCCTACCAACACGTGTGGATGAAGGCCACGGGCACGCTGCCCGATGATCCGGTGCTCCACGCCTGTGCGCTGACCTACGCCTCGGACATGACCCTGCTCGACACGGCGCTCCTCCCCCACGGGGTGCGCAAGATCGACGACGTCTTCATGGCCAGCCTCGACCATGCCATGTGGTTCCATCGCCCGTTCCGGGCCGATGAATGGCTCCTCTACGCGCAGCACACCCCGAGCGCATCCAGCGGACGGGGCTTCACCACCGGTTCGGTCTTCACCTCCGACGGCAAGCTGGCCGTCACCGTGGCCCAGGAGGGCCTGATCCGGCCTCCGCGCTGACAGCGATCCCGCCAGCCGCAGGCGGATCGGTAGCCTCGGGGCGCCATGGGCCCGACCACTCCGCACCCCCACCGCCGGGCCCCGGCCATCCGCACCGGAGTGGCCGTGTTCACCGTGCTGGTGGGACTCGTCGCCGTCGCCTGCTCGGCCCCTGATCGCTCGACCAGCGCCGCAGCCTCGGCCACCTCCACCACCGCCTCCTCGATCGATCCCGGTCCGGGACCGACCTCGATTACCACCAACCTGCGCACGACGGAGGTGGCCAAGGGCTTCGATCGTCCCTCGGCCCTGGCCAACCGCCCGATGCGCAACCAGTTGTGGATCGCCGAGCGCGCCGGACGGGTACGAGTGGTGTCCTTGGAGGCCGACTGGAACCTCGAGACCGGCCGGTCGGTCCGCGGCGGTTACCACACCTACCCCGAGACCGTGCTCGACATCTCCGGCGACGTCTCTCAATCGGGCGAACGCGGTGTACTGGGGATGGCCTTCTCGACCGACGGCACCAAGGTGTTCCTGTCCTGGGTGAACGGACGGGGCGAGATCGTGGTGGCCTCGTGGTCGGTGACCGATCCGGTGGAGCCGCCGACGACCACCACCCTGTCCCCGACGCCCGCACTCCCCCCGACGCCGGATTCGTCCACCACCACCACGACGCGGCCCGGACCGACTACCACCACCACGATCGAACGCACCCCACTACCGGTGCCGGCGGTGGAGGGCCGCACGCGCCGGGTCCTGCTGACGATCCCGCGAGAGGGCGACACAAATTACGGCGGTCATCTGGTGCTCGGCCGTGACGGATACCTCTACGTCGGGGTGGGCGACGCCACCCAGGGCGCCAGCGCCCGCAACGCCCAGGACCCCGAGTCGTTGTTGGGCAAGCTCCTCCGCATCGACCCGGGCGGAGCCACCCTGACCGACGCCTACTCGATCCCCGCCTCCAACCCGTGGGCCAAGGGCAAAGGCGCACCACCGGTGTTCACCATCGGGATGCACGACCCGCTCCGCTTCTCCTTCGACCGTCAGAACGGTGACCTCTGGATCGGCGATGCCGGGGAGGGCGCCACGCAGGAGATCGTGATGCTGTCGGCTGCCTCAGGGGCCGGACGCGGCGCCAACCTGGGCTGGCCCCTCGTTGAAGGATCGACCCCGCCGCCGTCGGGCGCGCCCGCCGGCATCGTGGCGCCGCTCCTCGCCTTCGACTCGGGCGGCGGGAACTGCCCCGTGATCGGCGGCTACGTGTACCGGGGTCAGGCCATCAGTTCCCTGCGCGGCGTGTACGTCTACGGAGAGCGCTGTTCCGGCGCGATCTCGGGAGTACTGCAACGACGGGGACGTCTGCTGGACTCGAAGCCCCTCGGCGCACGGGTCGGCAACGACTCCCTCGTCGCCTTCGGCCAGGACGACCAGGGAGAGTTGTACGTCGTGTTGTCGAACGGGAACCTGCTGAGGTTGGTGGCATGAGCGCCCCCGAACGCGACGCCGTCAGCACCGAGACGGAACCGTCAACCGAAGTCGAGCGGTTGGCCCGTCGCCGACGATGGTTCGGGGGGCGTGCGCTCTCCGACGGTTCACGCATCGCCTGGTGGCGCGAGATCCTCATCCTGGGCGTACTCGACATCGCCTACGAGACGGTGCGGAACATCTCCTCGGCCAAACCGTCCAAGGCCTACGAAAACGCTCTGCGCCTCATCGACTGGCAGAAGGCACTCGGCATCTGGCAGGAACTGGCCATCCAGCAATGGGCGCTGGGATGGACCCCGCTCATCGTGCTCGCCAACTACTTCTACGGATCGGTATACATCGTGGCCACGATCGCCGGACTCGTTTTCCTCTATCGACGATTCCCCGACGACTACCCGCTCCATCGGAACATGTTGGCGGCCACGACGTTGCTCGGGCTCATCGGCTTCGCCACCTTCCCCCTCATGCCGCCACGACTGCTCGACGACACGATCCTGCTCGACGGTCTCAACATCGGTCGGTTCTTCGGATTCGTCGACACCCTGGTTGACTACCCGACCTTCTGGTCGTTCAACGACGAGACGATGAAGGCGATCTCCAACCAGTTCGCGGCGATGCCGTCGCTGCACTGCGCGTGGGCGTTCTGGGGGGCGGCGGTCTTCTACCCGAGAGTCAGGTCGTGGTGGGCCAAGGCGCTGGCGCTCGGCTATCCGGCCATGACCATCTTCGTGGTGGTGATCACGGGCAACCACTACTTCCTCGACGCCGTCGGCGGTCTGGCCGTGTTCGGTGTCGGGGTGCTGCTGGCCCGACTCTTCACCCGGGCTGGACGGGGCGCCCCGGTCGATCAGGCCCGCAACGAGATGGCCACCTCGTAGGCCTCGACGTTCCGACGCACGACCTCCGACCAGTCGACGGGCGAGGGCGTCGCGTGGTTGTGCTCGGTCATGCGACGACGCAACTCGTCATCGACCACCACCAGTTCGAGTTGATCGACCATGTCGGCGTCGTCGGCGGCCA
>JBJTGD010000127.1:0-16917 GCA_046093735.1 Acidimicrobiia bacterium
GCGGTCCCCGCCGCCTCCACCGCCGGGTGCCGGCCGCGGCGTCCAGCGGCTCCTGGCGCCGGTCGGCGCGGGCGGCGACGACGACGGCGACGGCGGTGGCGGTGCCGGCGCCCGCGCCGGCGGGCCGCCGACGCGGGCGCCGGAGCTCCTCCCCGGCGGCGCGTTCGCGCTGGCGGCGCCGGAAGCGCTCGCCGCGCTCGCCGGCGCCGGCGGCGCGGTGGACTACGTGCGGACCGAGGCCATCGACTCGGTGATCATCGCAACGGTGCGGTCACGTTCGTCCTGAACGTCCGGGGCACGCCGTGCGTCGTGCAGGTCGGTCTCGGCCGGTTCGCTCGCTGCGTGCGGCACACCCTCGCTCAGTGAGCCCGGTTCGATGCGACAGGAGACCACGAACTGCTCGAGGTCGGTGCGCATGACGCGGATGACGCGACCGAACCGGTAGGCGGGCAGACGTCCCTCGTCGATGAACCGGTACAAGGTGCGCGACTGCACGCCGAGCATCTCCGCCGCCGTCGCCGTGCTGAGCCATTCGATCGTGGTGTCCATGTGGCCGGGACCATACGGAACACCACCGCCAGAACGAATGGGTCGTCGGACCCCTTCCGTCGAAACCTCTCCATCCGTACCGTCCGCCGCCCACAGTCCCCCACAGGTACGGAGGTCGGCCGAGATGCGCGGTCGCGACACGTCAACACCGAGGAACGATGCTGCTCCGGTCGAACCGGAGCGGGCGGCGCGCACCGGCCGGACGGTGCGTCGTCGCGGTCGCGGTCCGTCCCGTCGAGCCGTCCTCGGCGGGTTCCTCGTCGCCCTGGCCGCCGTGCTCACGTGGACGACGGTCCGCACCGCCGGTCACCGTCCGGGTCGCAACGTCGTCGTGGCCACCCGCACCATCGCCCCCGGCGAGCGCATCGATGCCGCATCGGTCACCGTCCGCTCGGTGGTGATGGACGCCGACCTGGCGGCCCACGACTTCTCATCGACCGCGCAACTCGTCGACGGTGTGGCGCTCGCCCCCATCGCCGAGGGCGAGGCCGTCGCCCGCAGCGCCGTGCTGGCCGATCCGAGCGGGGAGAAGTTGCGACAGTTCTCCTTCCCGGTCGACCGCGATCGAGCCCTCAACGGCGACCTACGCGCCGGGGAGCGCGTCGATGTCATGGCCACGTTCGGCTCGGGTGTCGAGTCGACGACGACGGTGATCGCCCGCGACGCACTCGTGCTGCGGGTGGCCGAGCAACGCACGGGCTCACTCGCCGCCTCCGGAAAGCTCATCGTCACCCTCGGACTGGCCTCGGCCGATCAGGTGCTCGACGCGGTGCACGCCTCCCAAGTGGCCGACCTCACGGTGGTGCGATCCACGCTGGCGGCTCGTTCCGAGTCGACGCGCAACTCGACCACCGGCCCGTCCACCCGTGCGATCGCCGGAGCGCGGCCATGACCGCCGAACACTACATCGTCCTCGGCGTGGCCCGGGCCCGTGCGGAGTGGTTGGCCGCCATCGGCCGGTGGGCCACGGCATCGGCGCTGCCCATCGAGTTCATCCGCTGCGTGTCCGTCGACGAGGTCAGAGCCCGACTGTCCACCGACCGACGCCACTCCGCAGTGCTCCTCGACGAGCGATGCGTCGGCGTCGACCGCGATCTGCTCGGCACCGCTCGCGAGGCCCGATGCGCACCGATCGTCGTGTGCGGATCCACGCCGCTGCGCGACTGGCTCGAGCTGGGCGCAGCCGGCATCGTGACCGAGCCGCTGGATCTCGGCTCCCTCGCCGCCACACTGCGCGACCACGCCACGCCGATCGACCGCGACCATCGAGTGGTGGCGACACTGCCGACGGATGGAACGTTCGGCCGACTGGTGACGATCACCGGTGCCGGCGGCACCGGAACCTCGCTCATGGCCATGGCTCTGGCCGGACACTTCGCCACCACCGAGGACGTCGCCCTTATCGACGGCGCGCTCGATGCCGACCAGGCGTTGCTGCACGATCTGGGCGACGTACTTCCGGGTCTGCCCGAACTCGTCGACGCCCACCGCACGTGGACACCGACGTCGGAAGAGGTGCGCACCGGGCTGTGGCACTGCCCCGATCACGGGTACGACGTGCTGCCCGGTCTGCGGCGACACCGCGACTGGGCCACCATGCGTCGCCGCAATGTGGCTGCAGCCATCGCCTCGGTGCGCTCCACCTACGGATTCGTCGTCGCCGATGTCGACATGGATCCCGAGGGCGAGGCCGACACGGGTTCGGTCGATGTCGAGGATCGCAATGCGCTGTCACGAGCGCTGCTCGGCGACGCCGACGTCGTTGTGGTCACCGCCCGTCCGGGCCTCAGTGGCGTGCGACGACTGCTGCGCAACATCGTGCTGTTGGCCGAGCACGACGTCGACCTGGACCGGGTCATTCCCGTGATCATCGGTGCGCCGCGCAGTACCGCGCGTCGTTCGGAGTCGACGAGGGCAATCGCCCGCCTGCTCGAGGAATGCCGACCGGGCTCATCGGTGGCCACTCCGGTGATGGTGCCCATACGGCGCGATCTCGAGCCGTTCCTCCAAGACGGCGCGCCGTTGCCGCCGTCGGTTGCCGGCTCGGTCGGCGCCGCAGTCAACCTTGTGCTGCGCACCTTCGCACCACGAGTCCCCGTGAGTGAGGGACCGGTGCGGATCGTTCCCGGACATCTGGGGAGGACGGCATGAGCGCGGCACCGCTGCTCGAGGTGGAACGCGCTGTGCAACAGCGGGCCAAGTCCGACGAGTTGGATATGGCCGTCGCCGACGGACCGGAGCGTCTGCGCGGACTCATCGACGACGAGATCCGTCGGTGGGACGACGACGTGCGCCGTGGCCGTCGCCCCACGGCCATCGCCGATCCGGAGCTGGTGGCCCGTCGAGCGTGGCGCAACCTCGTGGAGTACGGGCCCCTCACCGAACTGCTCGAGGATCCCGACGTGTGGGAGATCGAGATCAACTCCCCGGCCGAGATCTTCGTGAAGCGCCATCGAGGACCGAGTGGCTATCACCACGAGACGTTCCACGACGACGAACACGTGGCCCGAACCCTCACCAAGATGCTCGACGACTCGTCGACGAGCCATCGCAAACTCGACCCCACCGAAGGGTTGCAGGACGCGCAACTCGACGATGGCTCCCGACTGCACATCGTGCACGGCGACCTGGCCCGCGGTGGCCACCTCATCGTCAACATCCGACGCTTCACGGGGGTGCCGTTCACACGACTCGACGAGCTGGTGGCCACCGACACCATCGGGGCCGACGCGGCGCGCTTCCTGGCGCTGGCCGTGCGCTCCGGGGCGACGACGTTGTTCGCCGGTGCCCCCGGTTCGGGGAAGACCACCTTGCTGTCGTGCTGTCTCGGCGAGCTCGACCCGACCAAGCGCGTGGGCGTCGCCGAGGAGGTGTTCGAGGTCGACGCGCCGCTGCCGAACGTGGCCAGCATGCAGACACGTGCGGCACGGGCTGACCGTCCGGCGATCGACCTGCGTCGTCTCGTGGCGGGGTTCCTGCGCATGGCCCCTGATGTGGCGGTGGTCGGCGAGGTGCGCGACCGAGAGGCGCTCCCCCTCCTGCTCACCCTGTCATCCGGAGTGAAGGGGTTCACCACCATCCACGCATCGAGCGCCCGGGGGGCGCTCGGTCGTCTGCGGTTCCTCGCCGAACTCTCCGATGCGGGCGGTCTGCCCAGTTCTGCGCTCAGTTCGCTGGTGTCGGAGTCAGTGGACCTCGTCGTGTTCAGCCGCCGCTCCACTACCGGCCCGCGAGTCATGGAGATCATCGCGGTCGAGGACCAACTGACCGAGAGCGCCGGGACGTTCACCGTCACCGATCTGTTCCGCCGATCCGACGTCGACGCACCACTCGAGTGGACGGGACTGCTGCCCCATCGACTGACGGCTCGCCTGGCCGCCGACGGGGTGCGAATCGGATCGGTGCTGCGGTGATCGCCGTGGTCATCGCCACCATCGCCGGCACCGGTGTGTTCCTGTTGGCCGGTGCGTCGACGAGCCGATCGATCGACGATGCCGGCACGAGCGCGATCGGTCCGCATGTCGGAGTCCTCCGGGCGGCCCGCGTCTGGCGGGCACAAGCCGGACTGGCCTCCGTCTCCAGCACCGAGCTGTTGGGCACGGTCGCCGCAGTGGCGATCGGCGGCGCAGCACTGGCTGTCATGCTGTTCGGCACCGCCCTCGCCGCCCTCGCCGGCGGACTGTTCGCCGCCACGTTCCCGGTGGCGGCCTTCCGTCAGCGACGACGAGCACGGATCGTCGCTGCGCAGGACGCGTGGCCACGGATGATCGAGGAACTGCGTCTACTGACCTCGTCGGTGGGGCGATCGCTTCCCCAGGCGCTGTTCGAGGTCGGCGCCACCGGTCCGGAGGCGATGCGTCCTGCCTTCGCGGCGGCACAGCGCGAATGGATGCTGACCACCGACTTCGAACGCACGCTGGCGGTGCTGCGCGAGCAACTCGCCGATCCCACCTGCGACGCCACCTGCGAGACATTGCTCATCGCCCACGAACTCGGCGGCACGGGAGTGGATCGACGACTGGCCGACCTGGCTCAGGACCGTCGTGACGACGTCGCCTATCGCAAGGACGTGCGCGCCCGACAGTCGGGTGTGCGCTTCGCCCGCCGCTTCGTCCTGCTCGTCCCGCTGGGGATGGCCGCGGCCGGCCTGGCCATCGGCAATGGTCGCGCCGCCTACTCCACTCCGATCGGCCAGCTGGCCGTGCTGTGTGCGCTGGCCATGACCGCACTGTGCTGGCAGTGGGCCGGACGCATGCTCCGCCTCCCCACCGAGCGTCGGGTGTTCGACCGATGAGGCAACCACTCGTGCTCGCTGCCCTGCTGCTGTGGGCTGGAACGACCATGCTGCTCGGTGGGCTGCGCTGGTTCCATCGCCGACCGCTGGCCGATCGCCTCCGTCCCCATGTGGACGGCATCGCGGGGTCCGATGTCGAGGAAGGTTCCGCGGGGATGGCGCGGGTGCTCGGTCCACTCCTTCGCGACGCCGGCGCGTCGGTGGCCCGCGTAGTCGGTGTCGAAGAGGATCTGGCTCGACGACTCGAACGGATCCACTCCCCGCTCGACCCGATGACCTTCCGCGTGCGACAGGGTGCATGGGCGCTCGGCGCGCTGGCCGCTGCGCTCGTGGTGACCATCGGTCTCGCACCCCCGCCCGCTGTGGCACTGCTGTGCGTGGTCGGCGCGCCATTGCTCGCCTTCCTGCTGGTGGAGGGCGCGTTGGCCCGGCGTTCCGAGAACTGGCAGCGATCGCTGCAACTGGAGCTGCCGGTGGTCAGCGAACAGCTCGGAATGATGTTGTCGGCCGGTTACTCGATGGGCGCCGCGCTGGTGCGACTGGCCAACCGGTCGACCGGCTGTGTGGCTCGGGATCTGAAGCGGGTCGTGGCCCGTATCGGTCATGGCGTGGACGAGGTCTCGGCGCTGAACGAGTGGGCCGACACGGCCGACGTGTCGGCCGTGCAGCGATTGGTCGGGGTGCTGGCTCTCGACCGTGAGGCCGGTGATCTCGGCCACCTCATCACCAATGAGGCCCGCGCCGTGCGCGCCGAGTTGCACCGTGACCTCGTCGAGCGGATCGAGAAGCGCGCACAGCAGGTGTGGGTGCCGGTCACGGTGGCCACGTTGGTACCGGGCCTGCTGTTCCTGGCCGTTCCCTTCGCCGACGCGCTGCGTCTGTTCACCGGAACCTGACGATCCGGTCTGCGGATCCCCCGGCCGCTCACCGAGAAGACCCCGACAACAACCCGACCACACCCGACAACAACCTGACAACACCAACAGGAGGAGCAATGAGGACCACCGACGACCACCAGGAGAACGACTTCGAGGTCGCACCGTCTCGCCGGCGCCTGCGCGGCGACCGGGGCGAGGGCGTCATCTCGGCGGCGATCGCCGTGCTGATCATGGCCTTCCTCGGCGCGGCCATGTGGATCGGCTTCCAACAGATGTGGAAGTCGACCGAGGCCACCACCAACGAACGGATCAGCCAGATCGGCTCGCAGTGAACCGGTGGCGTCTGCACGGAGATCGAGGAGCGGGCCTGATCGCCACATTCACCGGGTTGCTGGTGTTCCTCGCCCTGCTGCTGTTCGCCGTGCAGACGTTGATCGCCGCCTTCGCCCGTTCGTCGGCCACCGATGCCGCCTACGAGGGAGCACGACTGGTGGCCGGTGCCCGCACGCCGCATGACGAGTCGGCACTGCCCGAGACCGCGAGGTTGCGGGCCGAGCAGGTCGTGCGCTCGCACCTCGGCCGCTTCGGGGCCGAAGCCGACCTCGACTGGACAGCGACGACGTGGGACACGATCGCCCTCACCATCCGGGCCCGACCACCGGGATTCCTGAGGTCGGCACTGGGTGCAGTCGCGCCGTCGACGCTCGAGCGGACCGTGCGGGTCCGCGTGGAGCGCTGGCAATGAGCACGACGTCGAACACCGAACGGGACGACGGTCGACGACTGCGCGGCGAGATCGGTCAGGCCGGCGGCGCCGAGGTGCTGCCCCTCGGTCTGCTCACCTTCGTGTTCGCCATGCTGCTCATCGCCAACGCCTGGGGTGTGGTCGACGCCGATCTGGCCACCACCAGTGCCGCCCGTGAAGCGGTACGCGCCTTCGTGGAATCACCCGATGAACCGAGCGCCCTCATGTTCGCCACCGGTGCCGCCCTCGAGGCCATGGCCGGACACGGACGATCGACCGACTCGACATCGGTCGACATCTCCTATGTGGGCGACGGGGGTTGGGCGCGGTGCAGTCGGGTGGCGGTGACCGTCCGGCATCCGATGCCCGCGATCCGCATTCCCGTGATCGGCGGCTACGGACACGCCTTCGATGTGGTGGCCACCAGCACCGAGATCATCGACCCCTACCGGGGCGGGCTGTCGGGAGAGGCACGATGTTGAGTCGTCTTCGCAGCGAGAGGGGCTCGGCGTTGATGCTCATGCCAGCAGCGGTGCTCATCATGTTCGTCCTCGGTGCCATCGCCGTCGACCTCACCGCACTGCGAGTGGGTCAGCGCGACCTCCAGGCCGCGTTGACCGATGCCGCCAACGACGCCGTCGCCGGTGCGCTCGACGAATCGCTCCTGCGCGCCGGCGGCGGCTACCACCTCGACCGGTCGGCGGCCTGGGTGATCGCCATGGGTGTGCTCGAAACCCGCGGTGCACTGCGCGATGTCGTCGACGGTCCGCATCTCACCGTCGAGGACGACGGCTCGGTCACCATCACCGCCGCACGGCGGGTCCCGCACATCTTCGGCCGTGCCCTGCCCGGGATACCGCACCACGAGGTGGTTCGGGCCACGGCCACCGCCCGACTCGAACGTCGCTGATCACTCCGACCGCACGTCGCCGCCCGGGGTGCCCGCTCGTGTCGCCGCACCGGCGGCCACCCCCGTACCCTCGACGGTGATGAAGGGGGACCACGGATTCGACTCCGAGGAGGAGTTCCGCGGCGAGGCCGAGGAGGCCCTCGTCGACGGTGGCCGGGCGGTCGAGGTCAGTGCCGTCCGCCAGACGCTGGCCATCCGCGACTTCCGCACCATGGGGCTGTCGACCCTCGGGTCGACCATCGGCACGTGGATGCAGAACGTCATCCTCGCCGCCTTCGTCTACGCCACCACCAAGAGCGCGTGGTTGGTGTCGCTGGTCGGGTTCTGCAATCTGGTGCCCCAGCTGCTGTTCGCCACCTTCGGCGGTGTCATCGCCGACATGTTCGACCGCAAGAAGCTGATCATCTGGCTGTCGCTGGAACAGCTGCTCGGCTCGTTGGCCATCGCCTGGATCGTGCGCACGCCGGACTTCTCTCGACCGGCGCTGCTGGTGGCCGTGTTCGCCGTCGGCACCGGGGCGGCGCTGCAGGGTCCGGTGTTCCTCGCCGTCACCCCGTCGCTGGTGCCCCAACGCTTGCTGGCCGGCGCCATCTCGCTCAACTCGGTGAGCATGAACGTGTCCCGGGTGGTGGGCCCGGCCATCGGTGCGGTGCTGTACGTGGAGATCGGTGCGTCGTGGGTGTTCGTGCTCAACGCCGCCACCTACCTCATCATCATGGGTGGGGTCACGCTCGTGCGCTTCCCGCACATCGCCAAGCGCCACGACGAGAGCGTGCTCGACCGCGTCTTCGGCGGCTTCCGCTATGTGCGTCGCGACCCGGTGGTGTGGCGGGCCATCGGCAGCCTGTTCACGTTCTCGGTGTTCTGCATGCCCTTCGTCGTGCTCTACCCCGCCATCGCCGCTGTCGACTGGGGTGTGTCGTCGAAGAGCACGCTCTACGGATTCCTCTACGCCACCTTCGGCACCGGTGCAGTGGTGGGCGCGCTGTCGGTGGGCACGGTGCTGTCACGTTTCCGCATCGAGACATTGCTGCGCGTGTCGTTCGTGCTGTTCGGGATCGCGCTGGCGCTGTATGTGACCATTCGCCAGCCGTGGATGGCCTTCCCCATCGGCTTCGCCCTCGGCTTCTGGTACTTCGCCGTGGTCACCTCGTTGTCCACCATCTTCCAGTCGCGGCTCGATCACGCCATTCGTGGTCGAGTGAGCGCAGTGTGGATGATGTGCTTCGGGGGAACGGTGCCGGTGAGCGGTCTGCTGGCCGGATGGGTGGTGAGCTTCACCGGCGTCAATCCCGTCGTCTACTTCGGTGCCGCCTTCGCTCTGTTCCTCGCCTGGTGGTGTGATCTGCGTCCACCCGAGGAGCGGGTGGAACGACGAACACTGCTGCAACCGGCGACCTGAGGCGACCGCTCGTCGGTTCAGTCGGCCAGCAGGGCGTGGGCCAGTCGTTCGAGGCCGGCGACTCGACTGCCCTTGACCAACACCGCATCATCGGCGTCGAGCACGCCGAGCACGGCCACTGCCGCGTCGATGTCGGGCACCGGATCGATGCCGTAGGCGTCGGTACCCACGGCCACCAACCGCACGCCGAGTTCGGCGGCCACCCGGGCGACGTGTCGGTGGGCGTCGAGCGAGTGGTCGCCGAGTTCGGCCATCGGCCCGAGCACGGCGTGATGTCGTTCGACGGGGAGCAGCGCCACCGAGCGCAGTGCCGCCTCCATCGATGCCGGTCCGGCGTTGTAGGCGTCGTTGAGGATGCGGGCGCCATTCGGCGCCACGTGGAGCTCCATGCGCCACGGTGACAGCGCCCCGACACCGAGGCCGTCCACCACATCGTCCATGGGCACGTCCCACAACAGCGCCAGCGACGCGGCGGCCAGCGCGTTGGTGACGTGATGGGCGCCGCGCACCCCGAGGTGCACCGCCGCATCTCCCCAGTCGGTGCGCAGCGTGAACCGCACGCGCAGGTCGTGGTCGACCACCACGTCGGTGGCGCGCACTGAACCGAACTCGCGACCGAAGGTGAGTACGTCGGCTGAGGTGAGCCGAGCCATGGCCGCCACGCGTGGATCGTCGGCATTGAGGATGGCCGTGCCGGCGTGGGCTAAGCCCTCGACCAGTTCCGACTTGGCCCGGGCGATGTCGTCGAGGCCACCCATTTGCTCGGAGTGGGCCAGTTCGACGGCGGTGACGATCGCGGCCGTCGGCCGGGCCACCACGCACAGGTCGGTGATGTGTCCGATGCCCCGCGCGCCCATCTCGATGACCGTCACCTCGGTGTCGGCCTCGGCGTTGACGAGCGCGAAGGGCACGCCGAGTTCGTTGTTGAAGGACTTCTCGTTCGCCGTGGTCACGTAGCGACGATGCAGGATGGCGGCGGCGAGATCCTTGGTGGACGTCTTGCCCACCGAACCGGTGACGCCGGCCACCCGATCGGGCAGCCGGTCGCGGGCCGCGCCACCCACGGCCACGAAGGCCGCATCGACGTCGTCGACGACGACGGTGGGCAGCCCGACCACCGCACCTCGGGCGCTGAGCGTGGCTGCGGCCCCGGCGGCCACTGCGGCGTCGATGAAGTCGTGTCCGTCACGTTCGCCGCGCACCGGCACGAACAGTTGACCCGGCCGCAGCACCCGCGAGTCGAAAGCGGCGCCGTCGACCTCGACATCGGCGCCCACGAGCGTGCCACCGGTGGCGTGGGCGATCTGCGAGGTGGTGAACAGCACGGTGCAACCCTACGGGACGCCCGGAGCGGGTCGACCGGGCCCGACTACCGTGCGAGTCATGTCCTCCGTGTCGCCGATCCGCCTTGTGGTGCTGTTCGGTGGCCGCTCGGCCGAGCACGACATCTCCCGCATCACCGCCCGCCACGTGCTGGCTGCGGCCGATCCGGATCGCTACGACCTGGTGGCGGTGGGGATCACCCGTGAAGGCCGGTGGGTGCGAGTGCACCTCGACCCCGATTCCACCCGATGGGGTGAGTCGCTGGAGATAGTCGGCGACGAGGTCGATCCTTGGTCGCTGCTCACGCCCGACACGGTGGTGATGCCGCTGCTGCACGGACCGATGGGTGAGGACGGCACCGTGCAGGGTCTGTTGGAGACCGCCGGGGTGGCCTACGTGGGTTCCGGGGTGCTCGCTTCGGCCGTGGCCATGGACAAGATCGTGGCCAAGCGTCTGGCTGCCGAGGCCGGCGTGGCCCAGGCCGGGTGGCGTGCGCTGCACGCCGACGACATGTCGGCACCCGATGCCGGCGAAGTGCTCGACACCATCGCCACCGCGCTCGGGTACCCGATGTTCGTGAAGCCCGCCAACATGGGGTCGTCGATCGGTGTGTCGAAGGTCGTCGACCGCGCCGGGTTGCGACCGGCCATCGACGCGGCGCTGGCCCACGACGAATGGATCGTGCTCGAAGAGGGCGTGTCAGGTCGTGAGATCGAGGTGGCCGTGCTCGGTCACACCAACTCACCGCGCGCGTCGGTGCCGGGCGAGATCGTGGCCGCCGCCGAGTTCTACGACTTCGACGACAAGTACTCCGACGGTGCCGCCGAACTGCACGTGCCGGCCGCGCTCGATCCTTCAGCGGCCGACGAGGTGCGGCGACTGGCCTGTGCCGTGTTCCGCTCGCACCGCGCCGAGGGCATGGCCCGCGTCGACTTCTTCTACGAGGAGGGTGGTCGGGGCTGGCTGCTCAACGAGCTCAACACGATCCCCGGCTTCACCCCCATCTCGATGTACCCGCGCCTGTGGCAGGCCACGGGCCTCACCTACCGCGCGCTCATCGACGAACTGGTGGGACTGGCCATCGAACGCCACGCGTCAACGCGACGCTGGCGAACCGCCTGAGCGACACTCAGGCGTCGGGGCCGATCATCGCAGCGCGCAGGAACCCGAGCAGTTCACGACGACGCACGGCGGTCGACCGCAGCGTGGGTTCGCCACCGATGGCGCGGAGCACATCGAGATCGGTCGCGGCACCGAGCACCGTGGAGTAGGCGGAGACGAGCAACAGCGCGGGATCGCAGCGGCGGATGCGACCGGCGTCCATCTCACGTTCGAAGTAGGCGGTGGCACGGTCGATGAAGGGACGCATGTCCTCGATGAGGCGGGCCGACGCGTCGCCGCCGAGCCGCCCCAGTTCGCGCAACAGACCGAGCAGTTCGGGACGACGCAGGCCGACGCGGAAGATGCGACGCACCACCGACTCGATGCGGTCCCATCCGCTGCCCGCCTCGTCGAGCGCGCCCGAGAGTTCGACGACCAGTTCGAGACAGGCCCGGTCGACGACGGCGTCGAGCAGCGCCCGCTTCGAGGGCCAGTGGTAGAGGATCGCCTGCTTGGTGATGCCGAGACCGGCGGCCAGGTCGTCGAGCGATGTGGCCTCGAATCCGCGCGTGCCGAAGGAGTCGAGGGCGACCGTCAGGATGCGGTCCTCGGTCTCGCGAGTGCGCTGGGCCCGGGCGCCGGGCCGGCGGGATCCCGTGGGGGCAGCGGTCGAGGTGGCCGTCACGGGCCTCACTCTAGACGGTTCACTTACCAAGTGGTAAACATTTGCCCGTGATCCGTGAGGCGCTGGCCGGCAAGCGGCTGTTCATCACCGGGACCACCGGGTTCCTTGGCACCAACCTGCTCGAGCGACTCCTCCGGTCGGTGCCCGAGTGCGAGATCGTGCTGCTCGTGCGACCCGGACGTCGGTCCACGGTCGACCAGCGCGTGGCCCGCGAGATCCTCAAGAACGACGCCTTCGACCGTCTGCGCGCCGAACTCGGTGCCGAGGGATTCGCCGAGATGACGGCGCGTCGCATCCGGGCCGTGGCCGGTGACGTCGGACGCGACGGACTCGGGCTCGACGACGAGGGTCGAGCCGTGCTGGCCACCTGCGACATCATCATCCACTCGGCGGCCACCGTGAGCTTCGACTCCCCGCTCGATGGTGCGGTCGAGGTCAACCTCCTCGGTCCCACCCGCATCGCGGCGGTGTGCAATGAACTGGGCATCACGCCGCACCTCGTCGCCGTGTCGACCTGTTACGTGGCCGGCAATCACCGCGGTGCTGCCCCCGAACAACTCGTCGACGAGAGTCACTTCTTCGTCGACGTCGACTGGCGAGCCGAGGTGGCCGGCGCCCGACGGGCCCGCACCGACGCCGACGCCGAGAGTCGCACGCCCGAGCGCCTGGCCGAGTTCCGGGCCCGGGCGCGCCGCGAGCTCGGCGCCGCCGGCACTCCCCTGTTGGCCGAGAAGACCGAGCAGTTGCGCGACCGATGGGTGGCCGACCGCATGGTCACCGCCGGACGGGCCCGGGCCGCGTCGCTCGGTTGGCCCGACGCCTACGCCTACACCAAGGCTCTGGGTGAGCGCGCGCTGGTCGAGACCCGCGGTGCGGTGCCGGTCAGCATCGTGCGTCCGTCCATCATCGAGTCGGCCCTGGCCGAACCGGTGCCCGGGTGGATCCGAGGCTTCCGCATGGCCGAACCCGTGATCATCAGTTACGCCCGTGGTCTGCTCAAGGAGTTCCCCGGTGTGCCCGAGGGGATCGTCGACGTCATCCCCGTCGACCTGGTGTCGGCCGCCATCATCGCCGTCGCCGCCCGCGGTCCCGAGCCGACACCGTCGGTCGTGCAGGTGGCCTCGGGCTCGCAGAACCCGCTCCGTTACCGGCGACTGGTCGACCTGGTCAGCGACTGGTTCGGACGCCATCCGCTCTACGACGCCAAGGGTCAACCCATCGTCGTACCCAAGTGGTCGTTCCCGGGTCGCGGCCGCGTGCAGACGCAACTGCAGCGGGCCAAGAACGTCCTCGAACGCGCCGAGGGTGTGCTCGGTGCTCTTCCGCTGCGCGGTCGTCAGGCCGAGTGGAGCGCCTCGATCGAGTCGCGCCGCGAAGAGGCCGAACGAGCGCTCGGGTATGTGGAGCTGTACGGCGCCTACGCCGAGTGCGAAGCGGTCTACGGACTGGACCGACTGCTGGCCCTGTGGGACGCGCAGAGCACCGAGGATCAGCGCGACTTCTGCTTCGACCCGCGCGTCATCGACTGGGATCACTTCGTGGAGGAGATCCATCTCCCCTCGGTGGTGCGCCAGGCGCGGGTGCGGACCACTCCGGGCGGCAAGACGGGCCAGTCGCGACCCGATCGCCTGCGTGAGCAGATCCTGTCGTCCGACCGGCAACTGGCGGCCTTCGATCTGGAGAACACGCTCATCGCCTCCAACGTCGTCGCCAGTTACGCCTTCCTGGCCACGCGCCGACTCCCCCTCGACCAGCGAGTGCTGTTCACGCTGAAGATGCTGGCCGAGGGACCATCGCTGCTTTCGCTCGACCGCAAGGACCGCACCGACTTCCTGCGCCTGTTCTACCGACGGTACGAAGGCGCGCCGGTACAGCAGATCGAGGAGGACGCGGCCGAGATGTTCAGCCGCCTCATCCTCACCAAGTCGTTCCCGGCCGCCATCCGCCGCGTGCGTGAGCACCGGGCCGCCGGCCATCGCACCGTGCTCATCACCGGCGCGCTCGAGTTCGTGGTTCGTCCGCTCGAGCCGTTGTTCGACGACGTGATCGCCGCCGAGATGTCGATCACTCGCGGCTCCTACGACGGTGAGTTGCGCAACGTGCCCCCGACCGGCGAGACCCGCGCCCAGGTGCTCATGGACTACGCCGCCGCCCACGGGTTCGACCTGCGCGAGACGGTGGCCTACGCCGACTCCACCTCCGATCTGCCCAGGCTCGAAGCAGTGGGCTTCCCGGTGGCGGTGAACCCCGAGACGCGACTGGCGGCGCTGGCCCGCAAGCGCGGTTGGTTGGTGGAGAACTTCGCCAAGGCCCCCGGTGGTCCGCGCGCGCTGGTGCCCATCGGTCCCCGTCGCACCGACGGCGGCGGCCTGGCCAACCCGCTGGTGCCCGGAGGTGTGGTGTGAAGGCACTGCGCTTCGAACGCGACATCCCCCGGTTCGCGGCAGCGACGATCGCCGGTCGCCTCAACGCCGGTGGAGGCGCCAAGGTCGGTCCCCTGCGGCTGCGGACGATCGACGAACCGACGCTGCCCGGCACGGGATGGGCCGAGATCCGCCCGCGACGGGCCGGCATCTGCGGTTCGGATCTGGCCACCATCGACGGGCGCAGTTCGCGCTACTTCGAACCGTTGGTGTCGTTCCCCTTCGTGCCCGGCCATGAGGTCGTCGCCGATCTCGACCAGTCCATCGGCGACGTACCCGCCGGTCGCGTAGTGGTTGAACCGGTGCTCGGATGCGTCACCCGCAACATCGACCCAGTGTGCGGGCCGTGCGCGCACGGTGATCTCGGCAACTGCGAACGCATCACGTTCGGCGCCATCAGTCCCGGGTTGCAGAGCGGCTTCTGCTGCGACACCGGCGGCGGATGGTCGACGCGCATGGTCGCCCACGTCTCCCAGCTCCACGCCGTGCCGAGCGAATGGTCCGACGAGGCCGCGGTCATGGTCGAACCCACCGCCTGCGCGGTCCATGGCGCACTGGCCGCCGGCGTGGCCGAGGGCGACGTGGTTGTGGTGCTCGGATCCGGTGCGCTCGGACTGCTCACCATCGCCGCCCTGCGTCACTTCGCCCCGCCGTGCACGATCGTCGCCGTCGCCCGTCACCCCCATCAGCAGGATCTCGCCCGTGACCTCGGGGCCGACCACGTCATCGGCTCGGAGCACATCGCCCGACCGATCCGGCGCCTCACCGGATCACTGGCCATCGGCGACGGCGACGTCGTGCGCCTCACCGGCGGGGCCGATCACGTCATCGACTGCGTGGGCAGTCAGGAGTCACTGACCGAGGCGCTGGCCGTCATCCGCCCCAAGGGCCGCATCACCATGGTGGGCATGCCCGGTCACGTGCACGTCGACCTGACCGGGCTGTGGCACCGCGAGATCGCGCTGGTCGGTGCTTACGCCTATGGCACCGAGACCCTGCCCGACGGCGCGGTGCGCCGCACCTTCGATCTCGCCTTCGAACTGGTGGCCACCGCCGACCTCGGTCGTCTGGTCAGTGCCACCTATCCCCTCGACCGCTACGACGAAGCCATCACCCACGCAGCCGCTGCCGGCCGTCGTGGCGCCGTGCGCATCGCCTTCGACCTCCGCAACGAGAAGGAACGGAACCGTGCCTAGACCTGGATTCGTCCTCGACGTCGACCGATCGACGCCGCCGATCCTCTTCCATCACGGCGAGGGATTCCGACTGGAGAAGTTGCCGGCCGGTCGCACCCGCGTCATCTACCCGGCCGAGCCGCTCGAACCGCTCAAGAACCCGAACGGTGCCATTCGCGACGCGCTCGACAAACCCATCGGCGACAGCGAGCCGTTGCGGGCCCTGCTGCGTCCGGGCATGAAGTTGACCATCGCCTTCGACGACATCTCTTTGCCACTGCCACCGATGAAGCGGCCCGACATCCGCCAGCGGGTGATCGAAGCCGTGCTGGAGATGGCGGCGTCGGCCGGCGTCGACGACGTCGTGCTCATCGCCGCCCTGGCCCTGCACCGGCGCATGACCGAGGACGAACTACGTCACGCCGTCGGCGACCGCGTGTACGACGCCTTCGCCCCACGGGGACTGCTGCTCAACCACGACGCCGAGGATCCCGACAACCTCCTGTTCATCGGCGAGACCGAGAAGGGCGAGGAGGTGGAGATCAACCGGCGGGCCGCCGAATCCGATCTCATCGTCTACGTGAACATCAACCTCGTGTCGATGGACGGAGGGTGGAAGTCGACCGCCACCGGCCTCGCCTCGTACCGGTCGCTGCGCCACCACCACAATCCGCACACGATGCGTCACTCGCGTTCGTTCATGGACCAGCACCGTTCCGAGTTGCACTCGGCCAACTGGCGCATGGGCAAGGTGCTGCGCGACTCGGGCGTCAAGGTGTTCCAGATCGAGACCACCATGAACAACAACGTGTTCGGCACCGAGGGCCCCATGAGCGTGCTGCAGAAGCGCGAGTGGGAATGGACGATGAAGGACCGCGTGTCGATGATGGGCATGAAGGCCGCCCTCGACCGCATGCCGCAGCGCACCCGTCGTTCGATCTTCAATTCTTGGCAGGCCCCGCACGCCATGACCTCGGTGCAGGCCGGCGAGGTGGAGGCCGTGCACCGGTTGACCACCGAGAACGTCTACGCCCAGCACCTCGTGCCGGTCGAGGGACAGACCGACATCCTCACCATGGGACTGCCCTACATCAGTCCCTACAACGTGAACTCGATCCTCAATCCGATCCTCGTCGCCTGTCTCGGACTCGGCTACTTCTTCAACCTCTATCGCGGCATCCCGCCGGTGCGCGAGGGCGGCGTGGTGATCATGAGTCACCCGACGCCGTGGGAGTTCCACCCGGTGCACCACCCCTCGTACATCGACTTCTTCGACCAGGTGCTGTCGGTCACCCACGATCCCGAGCGGATGTCCAAGGAGTTCGAGAAGTCGTTCGCCGAGGACGAGTGGTACCGCCACCTCTACCGCACGAGCTACGCCTACCACGGCGTGCATCCGTTCTACATGTGGTACTGGTGCGCGCACGCGCTG